>CBQWHS010000007.1:0-17826 GCA_967728665.1 uncultured Chryseosolibacter sp.
GCCTTGCCGTGTATGCACAAGATTCAACATCAACAACAACGCCTACGCCACCAACTACAACTCAATCTTCTACCATGGCGCAAGATGATCAGGACAGAGAAAAAATCAATTCTCGCGATCTTCCGGATGCCGTGAAAAGATCTTTGGAAGGAACCGAGTATCGTGGTTGGTTAGTAAATGCAGCCTATAAGAGCAAAGGCGTGAACGGAACGATGTCGAGCGATTCAACTTCATCGTCACAGAGCGCTGATTCTACATCCGTGTCAACGCCAGGTGCTTATGCACAGGAAGTTTTTGTAGTCGAGCTTAAAAATGGCGCACAAACCAAGACTGTTCGTTTTGACAAAGACGGAAACAAACTGGATGATCAAGGAATCAAGAAAGACGACCAGAAATAAGCCGTCTGCGCTAACAGCATTCTGTTAGCCTTAGGATTTGACTATCGAAAAAGCTGGATTTAATCCAGCTTTTCTTTTTATTTTCAGCCCTCATATGGCTGCAATACTCCTGATTGAAGACGACTTAACCTTCTCTCGTATTCTTGAGGGTTTCCTTTCTAAGAATGGTCACCAAGTCACTATAAGCAACAAAGGCAAAGATGGCCTGCGCACTTTTCAGTCGCGGATTTTCGACATGGTGTTGTTGGATTACCGGCTTCCTGACACTACAGGCCTAGACTTGTTACACGAGCTAAAAGCTTATAAGTCGGATATCCCGGTGGTTATCATGACCAGCTTTACCGACATCCGCACTGCAGTGAAGGCAATTAAATCCGGGGCGCTGGAATATATTACGAAACCTGTTAATCCAGAGGAGCTGTTGATGCTGGTAAAACAGGCGCTGAAAAAAGACGGTGTTTCGAGCACTCCTGTCGCTGAGATAAAAAGGGAAAAAACACTAAATGATTATGTGCAGGGAAGAAGTGCAGTCGCAAAACAACTCCATGAGTTTGTACGCCTGGTTGCTCCCACAAACATATCAGTCTTGATTGAAGGGCAAAGTGGAACGGGGAAAGAAAATGTTGCCCGAACGATCCATGCTCTTGGGCCTCGTTCTAAGGGATCGTTTGTAGCGGTCGACTGCGGAACACTTTCGAAAGAGCTCGCGAACAGCGAATTATTTGGACACGTTAAAGGTGCGTTCACCGGAGCAATGACAGATAAAGTTGGTCAATTTGAATCGGCAAACAAAGGGACATTATTTTTGGATGAGGTTGGGAATTTGAGTTATGAAGTACAGGTGAAATTGCTTCGCGCCATCCAGGAACGAATCGTTCAACCAATTGGAAGTAATCGTGAAGTCAAAGTAGACGTGCGGATCATCACAGCAACAAATGATGACTTACTCGAAAGTGTTCGCGATGGGCATTTCCGCGAAGATCTCTATCACCGCCTTAACGAATTCAAACTTAAGGTGCCTGCATTAAAAGAGAGGAGTGAAGACCTACCCGAATTTTTGAATTATTTCCGCGAAGCCGCCAATAAGGAATTGGGCCGTCAGGTGACGGGATTTGATTCGCAGGTGCTTGAATTATTTGATCGCTATGAGTGGCCTGGCAATTTGCGTGAATTACGAAACGTTGTGAAGCGTTCGGTACTTCTCACGAAAGGAGACACCATTAAAGTTGATTCCATTCCTGAGGAAATGTTGCAGGCGCTGAGCGAACAGAAGAAGCAAAGTAACAAACCCGTATACGACCTTAAAGCGCTTCAGGAAATTCAAGAGAGAGAAGCCATCGTTAAAACATTGCAAGAAGTGCGCTTTAATAAATCAAAGGCAGCACGCATTTTGAATATCGACAGGAAGACCTTATATATGAAGATGGAGAAATATGGAATTGAATAATTTTAATTCAAATTATGGAGAGTTGTAAGCTTGATCGCCGTAACAGTTTTATCGATCTGTGAAGCGATTGTAGATATTTCACTTGATAAAACTGACACCCCCTCACCATCCACCAATTTTTGTTCAATCAACTTTATTTTTTTGGCGATATCGTTCATCCCGACTTGCGCAAATCTTCCACCTAGCTTATGAACGGTTTCGCGAAGTAGTTGTGAATTCTCCTCCGATAACTCCTCTTTTAGCTTTACGAGATCACTTAATGTTTCTTCGATAAACTGATTCACAATGGAAGTAAAAAGTTCATCATCATTCAGCGTCATCTTTCTAAGCGTGGA
Organism: uncultured Chryseosolibacter sp.; assembly: GCA_967728665.1. GTDB lineage: Bacteria > Bacteroidota > Bacteroidia > Cytophagales > Cyclobacteriaceae > Chryseosolibacter. Next base: position 2,181 of record CBQWHS010000007.1, read on the forward strand.
TAGATCAGGTTTAGCGTCTTTATCGTTCTGATTCGACTGGAGCACCTCGATAAGATCGTTTTCGTGAAATGGTTTGGTGAGCACATCATCAAAGCCAATTTTAAAAAGTGCAGATTGTTCTTCGGGCAATACATGCGCGGTCAACGCGATAAATTTTACAGATGACGGATAGATATTACGCAGCCTTTTGCAGAGTTCGATACCGTTAATTTCAGGCATGCGTATATCCATAAGAATATGTGAAATATTTTTGCGGAATGGATTTTTCAATAATTCAACCGGGGAGGAGACCATCTCATATTCAATATTATTTTTCTTTAAGATGAGGGAACACAATCGCAGGATCAATTTATCATCATCGATAATCAATACTTTTTCAACGAATCCATTTATTGCGATTTTTTTCGTGTTGGGCTCGATCGCTGCGGTTGTTCTGGCAATGCCAAAGGGTAATTCAATCCTGAAGGTTGTTCCTAGGCCAGGCTCACTGGTTATCGAAATCTTTCCGTGCTGGACTTCGACTAATGCTTTGACGATCGTTAATCCCAAGCCGGTTCCACCGTAGGTTTGAGTTATCGTATGATTAGCTTGTTCAAATTGGTTGAAAATCTTGTCTATGTCTTTTTGATCTATGCCTATTCCCGAATCTGAAATTTCAAAGACGCAGTCTATATGTTTCCCATTTGGAACAACGCTCACGTTTAATTTTACAAAGCCACGATGGGTAAATTTGATGGCGTTTCCCAATACATTGTAAAGAATCTGACGAAGCCTGAACGGATCGCCCGAAACAATAATGTTTTCGGCACTGTTGAGTTTAAGGAGGAATGTTAAATTCTTTTGTTCTGCCTGCACCCGGATAGATGCTTGAATTTCTCTCATCACCTGGATAAGATTGAAATCTTCGTTTGTGATAGTGAAATTACCGGATGAAATTCGACTATAGTCCAGCACCTCATTTACAATATGCAGCAGATGTTCCGATGAGCTATGAATGGCTTCGACTTCTTCTTTAGGCACATTTTGATTCTCTTTCAACTGCTCAGCAAACCCAATGATAGATTGCAGCGGAGTCCGTAATTCGTGGCTCATGTTAGCCAGGAATCGTTGTTTGATTTGGCTGAGTTGCTCCGCGTGGTCACGGGCCTTTTCCAACAATTGTTTATAGTAATTGCTCTTGTTGATGTCGATGACGATAAGATAGATGAGGATTGCCGCAGCGATGAAGAAAGCAATAATCAGGATGTTCGTTCTGGATATACTTTCGTTTATCACCTGGGCTGCATGATCGTTGTTGAATTTAATTTGTTGCAACTCCTCTTGTTCTACCTCGTGGAGAACGCCCAGTAGCTGGCTTATAAATTGGCTGTTGGAATGGATCAAATCCAATTCTTGATTTTGAAGATTTTTGCGCTGAAACCTCTGCTCGCGGTCCATCTGTCGCATTATTTTTTCTAATTCAATCAATGCTTCGTTTTGCCTGGCGACAGCAAGTGTATCCACAGATACGCTGTATTCCTCTTTTACTTTAATTTTCGGAGTGTCAACAGGCACTTTGCTTTTCCTTTTTGTGAAAAGCTTACTAAGCAGCGAACGCTTTTTTGTGGCTTGTGTAGTATCCTTTAGAAACGTTGTTGTGGTTTTTTTGTTTGTGGTGATTAGCGTGGAGTCGATTGTGAGTTTATCATTCTGAAGGATGGCTGCGAGGGTGTCAAGTTGAGACGAGAATTCACGATTGTTTAGAATTTCTGCTTTTACTTTCAGGTAAGAAAAGAAAATCTCATTGCGCTTGTTAAGAATATTTTTCATTCCCGACAAATGCGAATGCTGGCGTTTATCCCAATGCTGTTTCTGCAATGAATCGAGCAATAGACCAATCGTTGCAGATTGCTCTATAAACGTTTCATAAGGTGTTAGTGGATTTTTGATTGCTTCTGCACGTTGTACTTGATCGAGCGTTGTGATTTCTTCGAAAACGCGGTTCAATAAATTTAATTTTTCGTTCGGCGTTGAAAGGTCTGCCACGGTGCCCAGCAATTCTTTAAAGGAGAGTCGGGCAATGACGAGCGCAAGAACTATGGCAACCGAACCCAAAAGAAAAGCTGCGAGAACTTTTTTTATGAGTGCTTTGAATGAGTGTTTGCTGGCGGGTTGCATATAAAGTATTTATCCGCGAAAGCGGTAAAAAGGTTACACCGGGCAAGTGAAGGATTCGCCCTGAATGGTTTTGAAGCGACAGAACGCCGAGTTCTGCTTTAAAGAAGTTGTCCTAGCCATTACTCAACCAGGACAACTTTATTATTTTGGCGGATTTTATTTTAAACACTCCTACCACGAATTAAACGAAGGAGGACCGCCACAATTGCCAATACAAGCAAAATGTGGATAACTCCGCCAACACTGAATACAAATGCTCCCAGCACCCATCCAATTATCAGGATAACTGCCAATACGTATAATAAATCGCCCATATCAAAAATGTTTTGTTTTGATGGTTTCTTTGAAAAAGCAGTGCCAACAACGAAGGCATTTGACCCAACATTGCATATAGTTCAAGCAACCAACTGTAGAATTATTTGCCGATGTGCGTGGATTATTTCTGCATCGACATCGTTTGATTATAGAAATAATAAGAGGTTACAGTCGTTGGCATTAGATTTTGATTGATAGCGGCATCATCACAAAACGGAAAATATGAATATTCTAAAGATCGTTGTTGCCCTGATTTGTGCGTATGGATTGTTCGTTTCCATTTCGTATTTACTTATGCGTTTGTTGTTTCCTAAAGTTGAGATCAACGAGGAAAATGGAAAGGTGAGAGTGGTTAACGCAAAACATATTGAAAAGAGATTAGCGCGAACCTCAATTGGCCGATCAGTAAAGAGACAAAAAAACCTGGCTTATTAAACCAGGTTTTTTATTTAAGACCTCTTGATCTTTAATAACCATTGCTATGGTAATCATCATTGTTGTTGAAGTTAAACGCCAGATACAACTGCGCTAACTGGTTCTTGGAATTGCCAAGTAATGCTTTGGCGGGACTTGACTTTGCGATGTTATTTAAACCATAGTTGTAACGAACACCAAGCTGAGCACCCTTGCCAAGATTGAATCCAATACCTCCTACTAATCCATAATCCCAGTTGTCAAAATTCTTCCGATCAAGATCAGTGAATTGATTGTTTGGATTAACTCCCTTGTTTCTTACTTGAGCGCTTACTAGGTATGACCAATAAGGACCCGCGTGAATCTCTGCTGCTCTTCCAAGCTTAAACACTGCCAGAACAGGAATGTCAATGTAGTTCAGAATAAATTTAGTGTCATAATCCACAGTAACACCATTGTTGTCAGCGCGCGCATAAGTAATACCTGTTCCTTTTGTTGAGAAGTTAACTTCCGGTTGAATCGCGAAAGCTTCCGTTGACAAAAGTTGACCGTAAAATCCAGCATGCCATCCGATGCGAGCGTTTTCCTTATCTACATCATTCACATATAGATTACTGAGGTTTAAACCTCCTTTGAAACCAACGCGTGGCATCTCTTGAGCTTGTGCGGTTTTCATTACCATCAGTGACATCACTCCACCACACAGCATCAAACTTAAGTTTCTCCCAATTTTTCTCATATAATGTTGTTGTTTAGTTGGACATTTTGTTCCTACTGGCATATCCCTATGGAAAGTGTGTGCCATGAAATTTTCTCAATTGTGTAAGTGTGGATTTTTCCTGCAACCAGCTTTTCAATGCTCGTTAGCACGCAATGTTTCTGTTGAGCAGCTGGACATTTGTCTCAAAAAACACCCCCGAAAACCCGGTTAACGATTTCGACTCGTGTGTAGAAATATTTCCCGTCAATGGTTTTTAATTCAACAATCATTCACACTTAATAAGGTGTAAATCATATAATTTTTGCCGGTTCGGTTCGGTATGCTGGCATTGTTATTTCTGATGATTAATAAGCTAACAACTTACTTATGAACACAACAGTAAAAATTATTACGGGCTTTATAGTCGGAACTACCATTGGAACCCTCGCAGGTCTATTAATAGCACCTGCTACCGGTAGAAAGACTAGAAAAGACATTGGTAAGAAAACGAAAAAAATCGCAAGGCAAGTTGCAGGATTTGTCGGGGCGGGTGAGAAGTTAAAAAAGCCTGTTCATAAGAATGGAAAAGCATCTGTTCAGGCATTGTAAAAATAAAGAAGCCGTCACATTTTGTTGACGGCTTCTCTTTGGAATAAAAGTTGTATTACAGTAAATGTATAAATGTTAAGAAGTATGACACGCAAGATTATTAGTATGCTGATTGGCCTTACCATGTTTTTGATCATGATGGGCATGCAACTGATTCACTGATATCATTCCAACGCTTTCACTCCCGGAAGTACTTTACCTTCGAAGTACTCGAGTAGTGCACCTCCACCTGTTGACACATAGCTTACCTTTTCGCTAAATCCAAATTGCGCTACGGCCGCGGCAGAATCGCCACCTCCAATTAATGAGAATCCACCTTTTTCGGTTGCCTTTACCACAGCTTCGGCGATCTTCTTTGTGCCGGATGCGAATTTCTCCATCTCGAAGACACCCATCGGGCCATTCCACAGAATAGTTTTAGATTCCTGGATCACATTCGCGAAGACTTGTGAGGCTTGTGGGCCAATATCAAGTCCCATCCAGCCATCTTTAATCGCATTGTTATTGGCGATATCAGTGTTTGCGTTGGCGTCAAACTTATCTGCGATAATTGAATCAATGGGCAAATGCAATTCCACACCTTTACTCTTTGCCTTTTGGATCAACTCTTTCGCCAGGTCAAGTTTGTCTTCCTCCACCAGGGATTTTCCAATGTTCCCGCCAAGGGCCTTGAAAAATGTATAGGCCATTCCTCCTCCGATAATAAGGTGATTCACTTTATCCATCAGTTTTTCAATGATCAAAATCTTGTCTGATATTTTTGCCCCACCCATAATTGCCGTAAACGGACGTTCTGAATTTTCCATTACCTTCTTGGCATTGTCGAGCTCCGCTGCCATCACAAGCCCAGCACATTTTTCCTTAAAAAATTGGGCGGCAATGGTTGTGCTCGCATGTGCGCGATGTGCTGTTCCAAATGCATCGTTGACGTAGACATCGCCAAGTTTCGAAAGCTTTTCGGCGAATGCTACATCGCCTTTTTCTTCTTCTTTGTAAAATCGCAAGTTTTCCAACAGCAACACTTCGCCAGGCTTTAGGTTAGCTGCCTTTGTCTTTGCCTCGTCTCCTATACAATCATTCGCGAATAAAATTTTACGTCCTAATAATTTTTCAGTTGTTGTGATTGTATGTTTGAGCGAATACTTTTCTTCGGGTCCTTCTTTGGGCCGTCCCAGGTGAGACATTAAAATGCAGCTGCCGCCATCGTTTAAAATTTTGGTTAGCGTTGGGACGGTGGCGCGTATCCGGTTATCATCCGTGACGTTGAAACTTTTGTCCAGCGGAACATTGAAGTCAACACGAATGAGAGCTCGCTTGTTTTTGAAGTTAATATCGCGAATGGTTTTCATGAGATTTTGGTTTGAACGGGCACGAATTTAAGAAACAATCAAAGGGTTATGTTATTGAGTGATGAAATTTTACGAAATCGTTTGTATCGGCTAATCGCCAAATGAAATACCGAGTCCTTTTGAAGCCTGCACCAGGTATGAGTCTTTACTCACAAAGTTGTAATCCCGCGTAGCTTCTTCCAATGTCACACTGGTGATTGAATTGTTTTTGAATGCAACCATATGGCCGAAGTTTTTTTCGAGCGCAAGCTCAAACGCCTTCACCCCGAATAATGTTGCCAACACCCTGTCAAAAGCAATCGGACTTCCACCACGTTGCACATGGCCTAACACCGTTTCGCGAATCTCAGCTTTACAGCCAGCATCTTTTAATTGCTTGGAAAGTTGAAAAGCAACGCCTCCAAGGCGAACGTGCTCTGAACCTTTTTCGCCTTTTGTCGCAGTGATCGTTCCTTCTTTCTGCTTCGCGCCTTCAGCAACTACTATATTTACAAATCCTCTTCCTTTCTTGTAACGCAAATCAATTCTCCTGACAATTTTCTTGACATCGTATGGAATTTCAGGAATGAGACAAACTTCCGCACCGCCCGCGATGGCTGTGTGCAACGCTATCCATCCCGCATCGCGTCCCATCACTTCCATGATCATTACGCGATGATGACTTTCGGCTGTCGTCACCAGTTTATCAAAACTATCGGTCGCAATTTGAAGCGCTGTTTGAAAACCGAACGTTACATCTGTTGCTGACAGATCATTGTCGATTGTTTTTGGGACACCGATAATTGGAATACCTTTTTCGAACAATGTTTTCGAAATCTTCTGAGAACCATCACCACCAATGTTTATAATCGCATCAAATTTCAGCGCCTTAAGTTTTTTAACCAGTTCATCGGAGCGATCAATAAATTTCACACTTCCGTCGGGTTGTTGAACCGGAAAATTTATTGGATTGGATTTATTCGTTGTCTTTAGAATTGTTCCTCCTTTCACGTGTATTCCAGCAGTTCTCTTCGAGGTAAGTTTGATCAGCTCCTGAGGCTCATTCAACACGCCATTAAATGCTTCGATACTTCCATAGACCTCCCAATTTTTTTCCTTTCGTGCGCGTTTTGCTATTCCGCGAATAACTGCATTGAGACCAGGACAATCACCACCACCGGTGAGAATCAATATTTTTTTTGTTTTTTCCATTGACTAAATATTAACGCTTAGGTTGTTTATGAGTTATTTTCCTGCCGCTCTTCGCAGTCTGTCATTTATTGCCCGGCCAAGTTCCTGTTCGGGAAGCAACTCAACGAGTAACAGATCCACGGGCATTTTATCCAATTCTCGCAAGTATGAAAATAAATTTTTTGCTGCTTCTTTAAATGAACCACTTGGTGAAAGTATTTTCTGAAAAGGAGAATTAAAGTCATTCTTGAACGTGAGAATTGCAGAGCAATGCGCTGGATATTTTTGCAGCAAATCTTCGATTTCACCAATGATAACTCGTTTGGATGGAGCATAGTGACTGATCAATTGCCCAGGTGCTTTCGGATTGGAGGTTGACTGCGTCTGAACCTTTATCGGGCCAATCAGTTTCTCAATGTCTTCCACCGCAATACCACCCATTCTATAAATCACGGGTTGTTCGCCTTCAAACCCAACGATGGTCGATTCGATTCCAATCCTGCTTGCTCCACCGTCTAATATGTAGTCAATCTTTTCTCCAAGCTGGTCATTTACGTGTTCTGGCGTTGTCGGACTTACATAACCGAACGGATTTGCGCTGGGAGCCGCCAGCGGAAAATCAATGACACGCAATAATTCTTGTGTCAGTGGATGATCAGGGCAGCGGATGCCAACGGTGTCCATCCCGGATGTCACAAGATCAGGAACGATTTTCTTTTTCGGTAAAACAATAGTCAATGGTCCCGGCCAAAAAGCATCCATCAGTTTTCGAGCTTTCGCGGGAATATCGGCGACATAATGCTCGCAATGAACTGGTGAAGCAACGTGCACAATTAGCGGATCGAATTGAGGCCGTGACTTCACTTCGAATATTTTCAAAACTGCATCCGCATCCAGAGCGTTGCCTGCAAGTCCATAGACCGTTTCTGTAGGTATTGCCACGAGGTCGCCTGACTCAAGGAGTTGCTTTGCTTTATTTATATCTTTGCCGATTGATGCCATTCTGGAAGACTTGCTGGGCTACAAAAGTAAACTTTATGATCAGAATTTTCGCTGTTATTTGTTTTCTGATGACCTCCGTTTTTGCGATGGGTCAGAAGGAAGACAAACAACTTGTTAAGAAACTGAAGGCGCTTACCGACAATTTCCATGGCGACATTGGAATTTACGTTCGGCACCTGAAAACCGGAAAGACAATCGCGATCAATGCCGATACAATTTTCCCAACGGCAAGCATGATCAAAGTTCCGATCACGATTGGGATATTCAATAAAATTGAAAAGGGCGACCTGAATTATCACGCCAAGTTAGTATACAAAGATTCGCTGCTTTATGAAGGGGAGGATATTTTGGGTTCGTTCAAAAATGGCGAAGAAATTTCTCTGAGCAAGGTGTTGATGCTAATGATTACCACCAGCGACAACACGGCAAGTTTATGGTGTCAGTCATTGGCAGGAACCGGGTCGGAGATCAATGCCTGGCTTGCTGACAATGGATTTAAAAACACCCGGGTAAATTCACGAACCCCGGGCCGTGAGGGAAATCGAAGTAAATATGGGTGGGGACAAACCACGCCTCGTGAAATGGCTGAACTGGTCACTCGGATCCGCGATGGAAAAGTAATCAGTCCTCGAGCCAGTGAGCGCATCTATCGAAATATGATTCGTATTTATTGGGACACGCAGGCATTGTCACAAATTCCACAATATGTGCAGGTGGCTTCTAAAAGTGGCGCAGTGAATCAATCACGGTCGGAGGTAGTTCTTGTGAATGCCCCTCATGGTGATTATGTTTTCTGTGTGATCACGAAAAATCAAAAAGACGAAAGTTGGGATGTGACAAATGAAGGATTTACCATCATCCGGAATATTTCAAAACTGCTATGGAACCACTTCGAACCAGATTCAAAATGGAAACCGGCAGAAAGAATAGAAGAATGGTATTAATTTAGTTATTTGGCATCTCAAGAATTTAAAAAGCATTCCCAGTGAAGTCGATTCGAATTATTTTCATGCTCTTTATCAGCGTGATATTTTTAGCAGGATGTGGAAAGGGTAAACGTGATGAAAAGAAAACAACTACAGTTAATGATCCGCTTGCAATAAATTATTCTATCAGAACGCAATGGGCACATGACCCTTCCGCTTTTATTGAAGGCCTTGAAATTCACAGTGGGCAACTGTATGAGAGCACAGGTCAAAACGGATCGTCATGGCTGGGCATTCTTGACATCAATTCCGGGAAACTTGATAAAAAAATAACGCTCGATAAAAAGCATTTTGGAGAAGGTTTTACGATTCTTAATAATAAAATTTATCAGCTGACATGGACGTCAAAGATTGGCTTTATCTATGACCTCAAGACATTCAAAAGAATTGGTGAGTTTACATATGAAACTCCGGGTTGGGCACTCACTCACGACTCAACAAACATTATTATGAGTGATGGATCGGAAAAACTTTATTTTTTGGATACTGTTTCAATGAAACCTGTCCGCACCCTGACGGTGAAAGATGAATCGGGACCCGTTAAAAATCTTAACGAATTGGAATATGTCGAAGGATTTATTTTTGCAAATGTTTGGGAGACGGACAAAATAGTGAAGATCGATCCAAAAACTGGGAAGGTCGTTGGAAGACTTGATTTGTCAGCGTTGACTCGTGATGCAAAAATGCGAAGCACACAATCGGAAGTGCTAAATGGCATTGCCTATCATCCCACAACTAAATTATTCATCGTCACTGGCAAAAACTGGCCGATACTTTACGTGTTGAATGTTAAGTAAAACGCTTAAAGAAGATCACTGATTTTCAAAGCGTCCATGTCGCTGTAATCCAAATTTTCTCCCGCCATTCCCCACACAAAAGTATAATTGCTCGTACCTGCGCCGCTGTGAATCGACCAAGGCGGTGAGAGCACTGCTTGATAATTATCAACCCAGATATGACGTGTGGCTTCTGGTTGGCCAAGAAAATGACAGACACGTTGGTTTTGTGGAATATCAAAATAAAAATACGCTTCCATTCTGCGATCATGAACATGCGGTGGCATGGTGTTCCATACACTGCCGGATAAAATTTCAGTGAAGCCCATTTGCAGTTGACATGTTTGGACTACACTGTTGATCATGATTTTTCTAACAATGCGTTTGTTCGCAGTTTCGGGCGCACCAAGTTCAGTTGACTCACACTCTGCAATAGTGATTTTTTTTGTTGGAAATGATGCATGTGCCGGAGCGCTATTGAAATAAAATAAACTTCCGCCTTCCTTGCCGGGATGAAATTCAACCGACTTCGAATTTTTTCCAATGTACAAAGCCTCTTTGTTGTTCAACTCGAACGACTTCCCATCAACAATTACCGTCCCGGTTTTGCCAACATTCACAATCCCCAGTTCTCTTCGCTGTAAAAAGAAATCAGCCTTCAGGCCTGTTGGGTTTGGAAGTTTTATTGGTTTAGTCACTGGCTTCGCTCCGCCTATGATAAACCGATCGTAATGAGTATAACACAACGTGATGTCATCATCGACAAAGATTTGTGCGATAGAAAATTCCTGTTTTATTTTTTCCGTTCCGTAGGATTTGAAATCTTCAGGGTGGACCGCGTGTCGAATCGTCATAAGCTGGAAGTTGGTTGTTTAGTGAGTCAATATTACCAAAAAATTCAAGCTGAAAAATATGCCAGTATTAAAACAAAGTAATGCGTCAGTGCAAACGGTTAAGACAGGAGTAGTGAGGAGGATGTTGCATACAGACAAACTACATATGGTTGTAATTGATTTTTCTAACGGACCCTGGAAGGAACCTGATCCTTTTCATAACCACGTTCACGATCAGGTCACATTTGTTGCAGAAGGTGAACTTTACTTTTTATGCGAGGGTGAAGATCAACAGCATTTAAGGGCTGGAGACATGTTTGCAGTCGCATCAAACAAAATGCACACCATTCAACTACTATCTAAGACGGCCAGATTGATCGACTCCTTTACACCACTACGCGAAGATTTTTTCGTGTGAGATTTATCTTTTCCTTCTGTGTCTGTTAGCCTCTTTTACTTTTTCGCAACCCAAATTCCAAAATTCTTAATTGACGATCTGAGTGGACGGTTAACTCGCTCCTTGTCCGGCAACGAGCAATACGATGAGCGAAGTCTGTTGCCATCAAAGGCCACGAACAATAAAGTGTCAGTCGAAGCCTATTGCGACACAATGATGTCTCCATCGCTCAATCGATTGTTGTATTGGCGATCGAATTATTTCTTTAAATGGCGAACAAAACGCCTATCTTCACCGTAGAAATTTTAATTATGGCACACGGTCTTTTGATTGATATGGATGGAGTTGTGTATGGCGGAGATATAATGATTCCGCATGCAGATGAATTTATTGCGCGTCTTCTACAACAGCGGATTCCGTTTAAGTTTATGACTAATAATAGCCAGCGAACAAGACTCGAAGCCGTCCGTAAACTCTCACGTCTCGGAATCGAAGTTACCGATGATCACGTTTACACGAGTGCCATGGCAACCGGTAAATTTCTTTCGAGCCAAATTCCTCGAGCTACGGCGTTCGTGTTGGGAGAGGGTGGTCTGTTGACAAGCTTACATGAGAATGGAATTACATTGGTTGATACTGATCCTGAATTTGTAGTGTTGGGTGAAGGAAGAAATTTTACTTTAGAAATGGTACAGCGTGCTGTTGATATGATTTTAGCGGGAGCAAAATTCATTACCACAAATCGTGATCCTTCTCCAAAGAAAAAAGGTTGGAATAATTTAGGTATAGCAGCGACAACGGCAATGATTGAAGAAGCCACGGGCATCAAGGCGTTTGTAATTGGAAAACCTGGCCCGGTTATGATGCGTGCTGCGAGGAAGGCCCTTGGACTAGAGACTGCAGAAACAACTGTCATCGGTGACACCATGGAAACGGATATACAAGGCGGTGTGCAAATGGGTTACCGCACAATCCTTGTGCTGAGTGGAATTACCCGGAAAGAAGATCTAAAAAATTATGCGTTCAGACCGGACCTCGTTGTTGAATCAGTTAAGGAGATCAAGTGTCCGTTGCCGTGGTGGTAGTAATTGGATAATTGGTCATTGGGAAATTGTGTGTAAACCCCAAACTTGCAACCCCAAACCCGAAACTTACAACCCCTATCTTTCAACTTTTTCAACTTACAGCGATACTCCACGCTTCCACGGAATAAAATCATCCTGGTTAAGCTCATTTGCTTTCGTTTTCTTTCGACCACTGGCAACGTCAATAATAAAGCTCAGAATTTCTTCTCCCATTTGCTCAATCGTTTTTTCACCATTGATCACTGACCCACAATCGATATCAATGATGTCCGGCATTTTTTGAGCAAGCTTGGAGTTAGAAGAAAGTTTCACGACAGGCGCAATTGGATTTCCGGTGGGTGTTCCGAGTCCTGTGGTGAACAACATAATGTTTGCTCCGGAGCCCGCCATGGCTGTTGTGCTTTCAACATCGTTGCCTGGAGTACAAAGAAGATTTAGTCCAGGCTTGGTCACATATTGAGTATAGTCGAGCACATCAGCAACAGGGGAGGTGCCACCTTTCTTGGCAGCGCCTGCAGACTTCATGGCGTCTGTAATCAATCCATCTTTTATGTTTCCTGGAGACGGGTTCATATCAAAACCGGAGCCCACAGCTTCAGCCGCCTTCGCGTAAGCACGCATCAGTTGAACAAAACGATTCGCAACACTTTCGTTGACGCAACGATTTAACAGCTCCTGTTCCACGCCACAGAGTTCAGGAAATTCAGATAAGATTGACGAACCACCCAATGCCGCAATCATATCAGATGTATGACCGATCGCAGGATTAGCGGAGATTCCAGAAAAGCCATCAGAGCCACCACACTCAAGTCCAACGACTAATTTAGTAAGTGGTGCGGGTTTGCGTTCCACTTTATTTGCATCGATCAACGCAACGAAAGTTTCTTTGATTGCACGTGTAAGCAATTCCTGTTCTGTGCCTTCCTTTTGTTGTTCCAGGATGATTACCGGTTTCTTCAGGTTTGGATTCAGTGCACTCAACTTTTGTTTCAAAACGTCCACTTGTGCATTTTGACATCCAAGGCTTAACACCGTTGCCCCAGCTACATTGGGATTATAAATATATCCAGCAAGCAATGCACATAATGCTTCGGAGTCCTGGCGAGTTCCGCCACAACCACCTTCATGGGTGAGAAATTTTATCCCATCAATATTTTTAAAAATTTTAGATGATTCGCCTGTAGTCGCCGCATTGAAATTTGAGTTTCGAATGGCATCAATGTTTCCTTGCTTATATAGACCTACCAGGCCGCTAACATAATCCTTGTATGAATCCGGTTTGGAAAAACCAAGTGCTTCTTCAAAAGCGTGACGGATCACATTCACATTTCTGTTTTCACAAAACACGAGTGGTAAAACGATCCAATAATTTGCGGTTCCTACTTGCCCGTCTTCGCGATGAAATCCTGAAAACGTTTTGTCTTTCCATTTGGAAACATCTGGAGCTTTCCATTGAAAGGTGTCGGTTTTTCCGGAAAAGTTCGAGGATTTATGCTTAACGTTTTGAGTATTGATGGAGCCACCTTCCGCAATTGGCTTCATTGCTTTTCCAACCAAAACTCCATACATAATGATTTCGTCATCTACATTCATAGGTTTCTCTACGAATTTATGTTTGGCTGGAATGTCATCGCGAAGTGTAAACGATGATCCGTTGTAACCGATTTTTTCTCCTGCTTTTAAATCGGTCAGAGCTACCAGAACATTGTCAGCAGGATGAATTTTTAGATATTTATTCGCCATAAATTAAGGGAAAATTCGAGCGCCAATTTACTTGATATAAACGAGAACTATTCGGTAAAAATTCCATCGAAAAATAAAGTGCATAAATCCAGCAGCAATTTAGGGAGGTGATGTTTTATTCACGTCTTGTCTTAAATTGGGCGCAGTTTAAAAACTTAATATTACTGCCCAGGAAGATGCCAATTGAAAAACTCGTCACGTTCGGAGAAGTAATGCTGCGATTATCCACACCTGGATTCTCGAGATTCACGCAGTCAAACCAATTTAATATCACGTATGCCGGAGCCGAGGCTAACGTAGCTGTCTCCGCACGGTTATTTGGACTTGCATCGGAGCACGTCACCCGCTTTCCGGAAAACGATCTGGGAAGAGCTGCGGTCGAGGCGCTCGCACAACACGGTGTCGAAACGAAACACATCTTATATGGTGACGAACGGATGGGAGTATATTTTCTTGAGAACGGTTCAATGCAGCGGTCATCAAGAATTATTTATGACCGATTTGATTCAGCATTTGCCAATATTAAAAAGGGAAGCATTGATTGGAACGATGCGTTAAAGGATGCAACATGGTTTCATTACACGGGTATCACTCCGGCTATCTCGCAAGGCGCGGCTGATGTCTGCCTGGAGGCAGTGCAGGCTGCCCGAAAAAATGGTATCAAAATATCCGGTGACATAAACTACCGCAGAAATTTGTGGCAATACGGAAAATCAGCGCGTGACATCATGCCATCATTAATTGAGCTCACGGACATTATTGTTGCCGGTGCCACTGACATTGATAACTGCGTTGGCATTTCGGGAAAATCTTTCGAAGAAGCATGTGCAGCCACAATTAAAAAATATCCGAACGTGAAAATGATAACGACTACCGAACGCGTCTCCGTTAGCTCGTCTCACAATCAAATTTCGGGAATGCTGTTCGATGGAAAGAAAATGTTAACTTCCAAACGGTATGATCTCACACACATTGTAGATCGCGTTGGATCCGGTGATGCGTATATGGCGGGAATGGTTTACGGACTTTTGAAAAAAAGTGATCATCAACAGGCACTTGAATTTGCAACTGCAGCTTGCGCCTGGAAACATAGCATTGAAGGAGATGTAAATCTTGCTTCAGTAGAAGAGATTGAAAACCTGGTTTCAGGACATAATGTTGGAAAACTTTTACGGTAGAGAATGACTTTTTCGCAAGAACAAATCGTGAATGAAATGAAAAGGACGGGCGTTGTTCCTTTGTTCACGCATGACAACGCAGAAGATGCCCGCCATGTGCTGCAAGCTGCGTACGATGGCGGTATCCGAGTATTTGAATTCACCAATAGGAGAGTGAATTCTTTTGATGTTTTCTCATACCTAGTGCAAAGCCGCAAATCTTTTCCGGATCTGATGTTGGGGATTGGAACCGTGATGGACGGTCCTACCACGAAAAAATTCATTGATGCGGGAGCAGATTTTATTATCTCGCCGATTCTCAAGCTTGAGATGGCTGAGGTCTGCAAGCAATATGATAAGATGTGGATTCCGGGTTGTGCTACGCTCACTGAAATTGTTACAGCAAAACAAAACGGAGCGATCGTGATTAAAGTTTTTCCAGGGTCCGTGCTTGGACCAGGATTCGTTTCGGCTATCATGCCTGTGGTACCGGATCTTCAACTTATGATCACGGGCGGAGTAGAACCGAATGAACAAAACCTTTCTGCATGGTTCAAAGCAGGAGCGATGTGTGTTGGCATGGGTTCTCAATTATTCACACAGGAAATTCTTAAAGAGCGGAAATGGGATCTGTTGAAGACGAGAGTTTCAGAAGCATTGTCGGTAGTAAAAAAAATCCGCACCAAATAATTCATGGAATTAAAAACTGAAACGCTGTCGGCGACTACGGTTACCAATTATCGCTGGACGATTTGTGCATTGGTGTTTTTTGCAACAACAGTCAATTATCTTGATCGATCTGTTATCAGTTTGCTAAAATCGGATTTATCGAAGGAATTCAATTGGAATGATGGAGACTACGCAGATATAGAGATCGCGTTCAAGCTTACGTATGCACTTGGTATGTTAGGTGCAGGACGACTGATCGATAAACTTGGAACAAAGCTCGGATA
>CBQWHS010000008.1:0-17726 GCA_967728665.1 uncultured Chryseosolibacter sp.
CTTCAGGCGTTTACCAATTATTCAAGGTGCCTATAAGTAATTTTCCACTTCATAATTTAAGGCTAGAAGACATGATTGGGAAAGAAGCAATTTTTCTCTGTGAGCAGCTTAAGGATATGTCAACAATGTTTGAGGTGTTGCAAAAACTTGAAGAATTCCTCCTTCGTCAAAGGATTTGCGAGATAAAATCAAATGCCACGTTACTACATACGCTTGCAATTATTAAGAATTCGTCTGGATCAAATTCTGTTAGAGATCTATCCATTGCTACAAAAACATCAGAGCGGATGATTCAAAAGATATTTTTGAAGGAAGTAGGCGTCTCTCCTAAAGAGTACAGCAAGCTCTATCGTTTTAATCAAGCCGTTCAATTAATGATGACCTCAAGCGTATATTCTTGGAGGCAGATCGTTGACAAACTGGGATACTACGATCAGGCTCATTTCATTAACGATTTTAAATCCATTTCAGGTCAACTCCCGTCACAGTACTTCAGTGAATACCCGGAAGCCCACCAAGTCTTCTCTAAGTATTAGCCCATTAGATGCTCAAGGGTAAAATCAGTTGAGTAACACACCACTGTTCGCGTTTTTACAATACTTCGAATCCTGTCGCTTTTAAATTTGGTCCGATCTCTAATCATAGACCAAACAATTGCGCGATGCAAGAAAACATTGCCACCCTCCAAAGATCTACTGTCAGTTTTCAAAAGGTAAGAGATTTACCAAAAATGAATCTTCGACAGATTCTGTTGAGTGTAGGTTTTTATTTGTTAGGCTTATTGACAGGCTATGCGCAAACGGCAGTATCGCCAACGCATGCCGGCAGTCTGGTTGAAGGTGGCGGTCCGCCTTTCCTGAAAAGCCCTAGTTCAGTTTTCATCTCCGGTAGCTACGCTTATGTGGCAAGCTTTGGTAGCAATGCGTTGGAAATTATAGATGTAAGCAATCCGGCTGCACCAACGCATAAAGGCAGCCTGACCAATGGGACGGGTGGGGCTGTGTTAACTGGCCCCCGATCAGTGACTGTTTCAGGTAATTATGCATATGTAGTAGGAGGCAGTGCGCTGGAAATAGTGGACATAAGCAATCCGGCTGCGCCAACGCATAAAGGCAGCCTGACCAATGGCACCGGTGGCGCTTTATTAAGTAGCCCTTTTTCCGTTTTTGTTTCCGGTATTTATGCGTACGTGGCTAGTTATGGTAGCAACGCATTAGAAATAGTGGACGTAAGCAATCCGGCTGCGCCCGCTCATACGGGCAGCTTGGCTGATGGTATGAGTGGCGCTTTATTAAGTAGCCCTTTTTCCGTTTTTATTTCCGGTAATTATGCATACGTGGCTAGTTATGGTAGCAGCGCATTGGAGATAGTGGATGTAAGCAATCCTGCCGCGCCTGCTCATATGGGCAGCCTGATTAATGGCACCGGTGGGGCCCTGCTAATTAGTCCTCGTTCCGTTTTTGTTTCCGGCAATTATGCGTATGTCGGAAGCGAAGGTAATAGCGCGTTGGAAATAGTGGATGTAAGCAATCCAGCTGCGCCCACTCATAAGGGCAGCCTGACCCATGGAACGGGTGGGGCTGTGTTAACTGGCCCCCGATCAGTGACTGTTTCAGGTAATTATGCATACGTGGGAAGCTACTCTAGCAACGCGTTGGAAATAGTGGACGTAAGCAATCCAGCTGCGCCCGTTCATCAGAGTAGCCTGACCAATGGCACGGGCGGAGCGGTACTAAATGCTCCCGTTTCAGCTTTTGTTTCTGGTAATTACGCGTATGTAGTGAGTGATCTAAGTAGTGCATTGGAAATTATTGATGTAAGCAACCCTGCCGCCCCGAATCATAAAAGCAGTATAACCCGGGCGTTATTAAACGGCCCTCAATCTGTTTTTCTTTCTGGCAATTATGTCTATGTAGCAAGTGCTATCAGCAACGCCTTGGAAATCGTAGATGTAAGCAATCCGGCTTCTCCAGTTCACAAAGGCAGTATTACTAATGGCACAGGTGGTGCCAAATTGAGCACACCCTCTTCAGTTTTCATCGCAGGTAATTATGCGTACGTGGCTAGTTCGGGAAGCAATGCTTTGGAAATCGTAGATGTCAGTAACCCAGCCATGCCAGTTCACCAAGGCAGTCTCACCAATGGCACGGGCGGTGCCAAATTGAGCGCCCCCTCCTTTGTTTTCGTTTCAGGGAATTATGCGTACGTGGCTAGTTCGGGAAGCAATGCTTTGGAAATTGTAGATATCAGTAACCCAGCTGTGCCAGTTCACCAAGGCAGTCTTACCAATGGCACAAGTGGCGCATTACTGAGTTCTCCGTCTTCTGTTTTCATTTCTGGAAATTATGCGTATGTAGCGAGTTCGGGAAACAATGCATTAGAAATTGTAAATGTCAGTAACTCAGCCGCACCGATGCACCAAGGCAGTCTTACCAATGGCACAGGCGGGGCTTTATTGAGTTCTCCGTCTTACGTTTTCGTTTCGGGCAATTACGCATATGTTACAAGTACTGGTGGTAGTGGCAATGCATTAGAAATCGTAAATGTCGATAACCCAGACGCCCCGGTGCACCAAGGCAGTCTTACCAATGGCACAGGCGGGGCATCGTTAAGCAGTCCGCAATCTGTTTTCGTTTCTGGCAACTATGCGTACGTGGCAAGTAGTACGAGCAACGCCTTAGAAATCGTAGATGTAAGCAATCCAGCCGCGCCTGTTCATAAAGCCAAACTTACCAGTGGTACAGGCGGTGCGCTTTTAAGCAATCCACAATCTGTTTTCGTTTCAGGTAATTATGCGTATGTGGCCAGCAGCGGAAGTGACGCGCTGGAGGTCGTCCACATTTTTGTTGATGGTCCGGTGGCTACATTGGCAACAGGAATTGGCCAAACTTCTTTCACTGCCAATTGGGGCACAGTAGCCGGTGCCACCGGATACTTAGTGGATGTGAGCACAGATAACTTTTCAACCTTTGTTGGAGTCTATCACAACGCAGTAGCAGCAGGAACATCGCTGGCAATAACGGGATTACAACCTGCAACCACATACCAATACAGAATTAGCGCTACCGTCTCTTCCGGTACAACCTTATTCTCTAACACAATCTCAGCGTTAACACTTACAGCGACACCTACGGCAACAGCGGCAAGTGCTTTGGCGCAAACTTCTTTCACTGCCAACTGGAATGCAATTACAGGAGCAACGGAGTATTTTATAGATGTAGCCACAACCAATGGATTTGGGGGCACCATTCTTTCCAATTATAATAATAAATCTGTATCGGGCACTTCGGTCAATATAACAGCGCTAAACCCAAGCACTACTTATTATTACCAGGTAAGATCCGCCAATGCGAGCGGAGCTTCACCATCTTCCAACACGATTACTGCGCTCACCATTTCTGATACGCCTACAGCAGTTACGGCCAGTTCTGCAACCCAAACTTCTTTCATCGGTAACTGGAATGCTGTCACTGGGGCCACGGGATATTTTATAGACGTAGCTACTACCAACGGGTTTGGCGCTTCAATTATTAGCAATTATAATAATCAGCCTGTGGCGGGTATTTCATTGAGCGTAACGGGGCTGGCTTCAGGTACAACTTATTATTATCGTGTAAGGTCTACCAACCCAAGCGGTACTTCCCCATCTTCCAATACTATTTCACAGGCAACGATCCCACCCAATCCGGTTGCAACCACTGCAACACTGATAACACAAATTTCATTCACGGCTAACTGGGATACAGATACCGGAGCCACTGGGTATTTAATAGATGTAGCCACTACCAGTGGTTTTGGTGGCTCTATTATTTCCGATTACAATAATAAGCCTGTAGCAGGCACCTCGCTCAATATTACAGGACTAAACCCAGGCACTACTTATTATTACCAGGTAAGAGCTGCCAATGGGAGTGGAACTTCATCTTCTTCCAATATTATCACAGGGCCCACTATTCCTGAGACACCGACAGCAGTTGCAGCTAGTTCCCCGGCCCAAACTTCATTCACGGCAAACTGGAATTCGATTACTGGGGCCACCGGCTATTTTATAGATGTTGCCACGACCAACGGATTTGGTGGTTCAATTATTCCCAGTTATAATAACCAGTCTGTAGCAGGCACTTCATTGAGCATCGCAGGCCTCCCTTCTGGAACAACTTATTACTATCACGTGAGGTCTGCCAACTCAAGCGGTACTTCCCCATCTTCCAATATCATTTCACAGGCAACGATCCCACCCAATCCGGTTGCAACCGCGGCAACACTCATAACCCAAACTTCATTCACGGCTAACTGGGCGGCCTCAACTGGGGCAGACAATTATTTTCTTGATGTATCATCGGATAATTTCTCTTCCTTTATTTCCGGATACAATAACCAGCCTATCGTAAATGTTACCAGCTACGTAGTGAGCAATAACCTCTCACCTAACACAACTTATTATTACCGAGTACGTGCTCAAAATTCAGTGGGCACTTCTGGAAATTCGTCCACGGTCTCTGTGCTCACGGCCCCATCAGTTCCGGTTGCAGTAGCCGCTATTCCAATCGCGCAAACAAGTTTCACTGCCAATTGGGGTTCGGTGCCTGGCGCCACAGGATACTTCATTGACATTGCTGCAGATGCGTCTTTCAATTCTCTCATACTCAACAACACACCAACAAGTTCCAATTTTTACAGCGCTACCGCGCTAAACTCCGGCACAACTTATTATTATCGTGTGAGGTCTGCCAACGCTGGTGGCAGCTCTACATCCTCGAATACAATTTCAGCGATCACTATACCGGCCACACCTACTCCTGTTAATGCCAGTCCTATAGCTCAAACATTGTTCACGGCCAACTGGAATTCAGTAACCGGAGCTACTGAATATCGTATTGATGTGGCATCGGACAATAGTTTTGCTTCCGCCTCCATTCTTCTTAATTATAATAACCTGCTTGTGTCTGGTACTTCAATCAGTGTAACCGGGTTAACAGCAGGCACTAATTACTATTATCGTGTTCGGGCGGCAAACTCATCGGGTATTTCGGGAAACTCAAATCCGCAGCTTGCCCTAACATGGCCAGACACTCCCATCGCAGGACCAGCCGACCCTAACCCCACCACTACAAGCTTTAGTACTAATTGGAGTTCAGTGATGAGTGCCACCAAGTATTTGCTTGATGTCGCAACGTCAAGTGATTTTATTCAAACTGTTTTAAAAGACCTTGATGTTGGCGAAGTAACCTCAAGAATTGTTAATGGCCTTAGCTCAGGAGCCACCTACTATTATAGGGTGCGGGCGGTAAATAGCAGTGGTAATTCTCCTTATTCCAACATCGTCCCTGTTCACACATTAGATATTCCGCTAGCCAATCAATTAAAAATTAATTCTACACCTTCGGTTTCTACGCGCACCATCGGGTTTGGCTCATCTCCGGTTACTGTGAATGTAACAGGTGGTATCGGCACGCGTACTGTGGCGATGAAGTACCGTGCCATTTCAGGTAGCGCCTTCAGCACGGCCAATACCACGGATAAGGGCAACGATAATTTTGAAGCCGTTGTGCAGGAGAGCATGATGGATGAATTGGGTCTTGAATATTATTTTGAAGCCAGCGACCAGGTCGGCTCAAATCAAAAACAGCTAACCAATTCATATCTGTTCAAGTCCGTTTCGGCATCCAGTAGCAACTCATCCATTACCAACTTCACTGGCTTCACAGGCAAATCATCAACTTATAAGATGTTCTCTGTTCCTTACGTTCTCGATGATAAGAACTTTGAAAGCATTTTTGACGAACTGGGCGCCTATAACAAAGAAGTGTGGAGGTTGTTCAGGTACGATAATCCATCAGACAGTTATAAAGAGTACTCGGCTGGCCTCCCCAATACAATTGAGCTTGGCAAAGCATACTGGTTTAACACAGGGAATAATTTAGATGAACCGATTCAAGTAGGGAGCGGCTCGGTATCACAATCAAATCAATCTGAACCATTCAATGGACTAACACTGTCGGCAGGTTGGAACCAGGTTGGTAACCCTTATCCTTTTAATATTGACTGGCCATCAATAAAGGCGGCCAATCCAACAGTTGGACTTAACTCCCTCAATCTTTTTGAAAATGGTGGTTATGTAAAAAAAGATGTATTGGCTTCGTGGAAGGGTGCTTTTGTTTATGCCGACAATGGTGGGCAAGTTACTTTCCCTGTCACCAGCCGAACACTTGCCTCCGGACGGGTTGAGCAAAACAGTTTGCCCTTGTCCATTGACGGGCCAACCTGGCAATTGCCAATGACACTAAACTTTCACGATCTGATGCAAATGAGTACAGTGGGGATGCATCAAGATGCCAGTGAATCTAAAGATAAATTTGATGACATAACGGTTCCGCGTTTCATTGATTATTTGGAGATGCATACCTGTCATCCGGAATATCGCGCCACCAAGTTCTCGACCGATATAGTTCCAACCGCAGCGAAGCACGAGTGGCTGTTCACCCTGGCGAGTAATTTATCGGAAGGCCCGGCACAACTAACGTGGAATCAGCAAGCATTAAGCGGAAGTGGATCGGCAATCCTGCTTATTGACCTGACGGATCAGAACTGGATTGATATGAAAACCCAATCACGATATTCTTTTAGCTGGAAAGAAGGAAAACAAATCAAGCTGGTTTATAGTGGCGAGGGAGACCTTGACCCTGGGGTTACACTCTTAGGTCAGGCTTACCCAAATCCTTTCACTAATCAAATTACAATTCCTGTTTTAGTTGAGCATGACAACCAGGCCGTGCAAGTTGAAGTATTTGATTTATTGGGGAGAAAGGTAAAGACAATCAGCGATCGCTTTTTAAGCAAAGGACCGCATGGTTTAATATGGGACGGCAAGGATGATAAAGGGGGCGAAGTGAGTAGCGGTGTTTTGATCTATAGAATGAGCAACAACCAGCAGCCTAAACGAATGATTAAGCAGTAGCCATGAGAAAGATAAGGATAACATTATCGATAGCGATATTTTTGATCTCCATAGCCAATGCCCAGGAGTTTGCCATCAAAAAAGTAGAGCTCACGGCCGATCAAATAGTGTTGCATTATGATTTACTTGACACCACCAAAAACAGGACATACACCATCCGGGTCTATTCCTCGAGCGATAAGTTTTTAGCGCCCCTTACCAAAGTTGCCGGTGATGAAGGCATTGAAGTAAAACCCGGAATGAATAAAAAAATAGTGTGGAACTCTAAAGAAGAGTTGGGAGCTACTTTCATTGGTAATATAGAGTTGGAGGTTCGCGGCAGGGTATACATTCCATTCATCCGGTTGGTTGGTTTTGAAGACGTTCCCGTGAGAAAAAGGAAGAATCCGTTTATTGTGAAATGGACCGGTGGAACTAGTCAAAACGTACTTAATTTTCAGCTCTATAATAAAGTTGGTAAACTGGTTCATACATTCCCCAATGCGCCAAATGAATTACAGTATAGGATTACCATACCCGCCTCCGTTAAGACAGGCAAAGACTACTATTTTAAGATATCGGATTCAAAAGATACTGAGCAAGTAGTGATCAGTTCCAGGTTTATGGTGAAGCCGAAAATTCCATTGGTAGTAAAGGCCATTCCCATACTCGCCATTGGAGGCGTGTTATACTATGTTATCGGAAACGGTGTAGAGCTTAAAGACTTAGACGGACCGCCTTCAAAACCAACAGGCCCTAATTAAAAAACTTATGAAAACATTCTGCACAGGTCTTTTTATCTCAATGTATAGTTTGGCGGTCAGCCAAAGTTTTAGCGATAAAACCAATGCCATTGGATTAGATTATAATAAACCAATGTTGGCCACAACCCTACCCACCATCCTGTGGATATCACCCAGATTAGAAAGAAGCAACAACGTGGAGTCCACTTTTACATTTGAGGCAACTATAAATTCAGATGTTCCTCTGAAGGGAATTCGGTTTGAATGGAAAAACGGGGGCGAAACTAGAACAAAGGATATAGTCGTACGGGAAAATGAAATGACCAAAATGATTCGTCAGCCACTCAACTTATTGGATGGTGAGAATATTGTTACGCTATACGCAGAAAACATAAAGGGAGGAAGAGTGAGCAGTGTGCGTTCCATACTAACGGGCAAAGATGAGTTGCTTAGTCTGGTCAGTAGTAATAGAAAAGATTACGCACTGATTATTGCCATTAATAAGTATGATAATTTTGACAACCTGACTAACCCGATTAGTGATGCACGAGTAATCGAATCTATTTTGAAAGAAAAGTATAATTTTCAAACTGAGCTCATTGAGGATGCAACCAGTGACGAAATCCTGAACAGGATCACAGACTATAATGAGAAGAAGTACAATCCGCAGGACCAATTGTTTATTTTCTTTGCGGGGCACGGAGTCTTTGACGAGACGCTAGGTGAAGGTTATGTTGTGGCCAAGAATTCCCTTAGGAATGACAGAGGCAAGACTTCGTACGTATCCCACATTTTATTACGAGAAAGAATAAACAACATAAAGTGTGAACATATTTTTTTAGCGATGGATGTTTGTTTTGGTGGAACTATAGACCCAGTGTTAGCAAAAGCTAGGGCAACAGAAGCTACAGACGAGGCCATGGATCAACAATACCTGGTAAAAAAGTTAACCAAACGCACTCGAAAGTTTCTTACCAGTGGCAGTAAGGAATACGTGCCTGATGGCACACCAGGAAAGCACTCACCATTTGCAGAAAAATTTATTCTTGCATTACGTGAGATTGGAGGGGGTACCGGGCGTATTCTGTCCCTGCTTGAGTTACGACCCTATTTTCTAAAACTCAATACAGAACCTCGCTTTGGTAGCTTTGGGGCAGATGATCCAGCCAGTGATTTTGTGTTTGTGGCTAGATAAGGAGTTTGATTAGCCAAGCATACCTGCGTCAAAAAGTGATCTACGAATACGTGGCATTACAAAACTTATTCTCTTCCACTAATATTCAGGCAACACGTGAATGGAAACAAGAACCTTAACGATCGAAACAGACTATTTAGTAATCGGAAGTGGTGCAGTCGGAATGGCATTCGTTGACACCATTCTATCCGAGACGGATGCAGACATAACGATTATAGATCGGCTTCATAAACCCGGAGGTCATTGGAATATGGCGTATCCGTTTGTGAGGTTGCACCAGCCATCGGAATACTATGGTGTTAGCTCGGTTGAGCTCTCCACGGGCCGAAAGGATGAAGTTGGACTTAATAAAGGTCTTTGCAATTTAGCGTCAGGCGTAGAAGTCTGTGCTTACTTTGATGAACTCATGCAACACCGTTTCTTGCCTGGAGGCAGGGTTAAATATTTTCCTTTATGTGAATACAAAGGGGAAGGTAAATTCGAGTCGCTTGTGACCGGACAATCCTATGAAGTAAAAGTAAACAGGAAGACTGTCGATACGAACTACGCGAAGACGAGCATACCATCCACTCATAAACCAAGTTTTACCATTGAACCCGGTGTTCCATTCGTGCCCATTAATGACCTCCCAACTATTTCGCGTCAACCGGAAGGATATGTGGTTATAGGAGGTGGAAAGACAGGTATTGATGCAATCCTTTGGCTGCTTGAGCACCACATCGATCCCGATGTTATCAAGTGGATCATTCCAAGGGACTCATGGCTTCTCAATCGCCAGAATTTACAGCCAGGAGGTGAGTTTGTTGAGTCGTTTCTCAAGGACCGCGCAGCTCAATTTGAAGCACTAGTGCAAGCTGAATCAATCCCTGAATTGTTTGACAAGCTCGAAGCATCCGGATCACTTCTTCGCATTGATAAGAAGGTTCAACCCAAAATGTATCGTTGCGCTACAGTAAGTCTCCTGGAACTTGAACAGCTAAGACGTGTTCGCAATATCGTGCGAATGGGTCATGTCAAGAGAATTGAAAAACAACAGATTGTTCTTGAGGAGGGCTCTATTAGTACAACTCCAAGTCATGTTCATATAGACTGTTCTGCTGGCGGACTATCGCACGTAGAACCCAAACCTGTTTTCTCCGGTAGCGTTATCACATTGCAACCCGTGCGTACCTGCCAACCGGCATTTAGTGCAGCATTTATCGGCCACGTTGAGGCCGCTTACGAAGACGAGAATGTTAAAAATCAACTCTGTACAGTTGTTCCATTGCCCTATCATGATATAGACTGGATAAGGATGAACGCAGTGCTCTTGATGAATAATTATACCTGGAGCCAGGACAAAGAACTAGTAAAATGGCTTTACAAAAACAGACTTGAAGGTGGATTCATTCGCGTGATGGCAGGTGGACCAGAAATGAACGGAAGGCTACTTTCAATTCTTGAAGGCATAAAGAATAACCTAAAACCTGCGATAATGAAGTTAACTCAGTTCACTATGCGACTGCAGCATGATTCATCGGTCAAAGCAACATGACGATAAACTTGAGCCTACTTCCAATGGAAATGATACTCGCACGTCCACTTGCAAGCTAGGTCATACAAAGGTTTTACAATAAAATAGCTACCTACAAACTAGGTAGCTATTTTAACTACAGGGTACCTAAGGCCGGAATCGAACCGGCACGTCCGAAGACACACGATTTTGAGTCGTGCGCGTCTACCAGTTCCGCCACTCAGGCTTGTCTTCGCCAGAGCTTAAAAGACTAACGGGAAACAAGGCTCTGCTTTTTTGTTAATCTTCAACGCTCCAGCGAAGGAGGGTGCAAATATGTGTAAAGTTTGAATTTCTGACAACCCTATTCGCCCCTATTTTTGAAAGCCTCTCCCTCCAACCCCCAAATGCTATTTTTCCATTTGAGAAAAGGCTATAAACATGCAGGCAATTAAAGCCGCAAACAAAGCCAGAAAAAGCATTGCGAGTAAAGCCGCTGTTTTTACAGCAACAATGCCCGGCTTTTCCGGGTAAACAGATTTAAGAGCAATGAATGTGTACCCTATCTGGCTTAGCACTGCCAGCACCATTGCGCCGGCCATGAAGTCAAGCATCACCAGGGGAATCAGCAGCAGGTTTCGTAGAAAGGAAAAACTAAAAAGATGGAAAGAAAAAAATAAGTGCTCCACATAATACCCACTGAAATTCCGGTACATCACGAACAATCCAAAAGCAACAGCAAAAACAACCAGGTACACCATCACACTTAAGTTGTCCTTTATTCGCTGACTTAGTTCCTCGGTAAATTGTGTATGCGAAATATTCAGCTCTTGTTCTTCGCGTTGGAGCAGTTCCTGAATTGCTGAGAAGCGAAAGACGGGAAGACGATCCACGCTAAAAATATCCGCAGAGCGAACATTGCTAAATACGAGGAAGTGCACGACCACCATCGTCATGTACAAACGAAAAGGTTTTATGTACAAATTATTTCTTCCGGCGAGCGCTTCTTTTGTAAGAAAGCCAGGGCGAAAGAGAAGCCCCTTGAATGTGCGAACGAATTTCGAATCAACGTCTGTTATTTCCTGAAACACATCGGTGGCATAATGTTTCAGCTTAAGATGGTCCTTATTGCGCTTGATTATCTCGCCGCAATGTGAGCAGAAGGATTCATCCACATCATGGCCACAACTTGGGCAGGTCAGTTGTTTTTCCGTAAGGGTTACAGGCATTAATTGAATTTACCAAATCTCCCTCAACAAGCCTATGAAGAGATCAGAGCTCGATAAACTTTTCCAGGGAAAAAGCCTGAGTTCGTTCGGCGAACAGTGTTTTCACTCGCCCCCAAACTGAGCCAAACAGTTGCGACTTTCGGTAATTCTCCAGATGATCAGAATTATCCCAATGACTCAACGTGGTAAATGTGTTCTCATCGTCGAGGTCTTTTAGCAACTGCAGGTGTGTGCAGCCGGGGAAGTTTCTGATAGCTACTTTATTCTCATTGAAAATCGTGAGGAACTCATCGACTCCAACTTCGGTGAAATGCATTCGTACGATCCTGATGATCATTTTTTAAATGGCAAGTTAATGTTTTGTTGGCGTCTAATTCGTCCTAACGAAGAGAAGCGTTTGGACATGGTCAGGTCGTAAGCAAACCCATACTATTTTCTCACAGTCTTTTCTTTCATCGCTTTCAACACTTCCTTCGCTTCATTGATCCGTGTTTCAATTCCCTTACGATAACGCCAGCTTTGCTTCTCGGCATCGTTCCTCACAACCTGAATCTCATCTTCAAGTTCTTTCAGATAGCCTTCTGCTTTTTTGATATCATTCTGTAGTGACACCTCGTCAGCAAATCCGCTTCCGTCTACCGAAATATAAACGGGTGTCGTGTGAGCCATTTGTCCAGCACCTGCATAGCATCGGGCGGCGAGCCAACACCCTTCCGTTGCAGTCACATCAACTGAAAGGGAAACTGAATCACGTTCAGCAATCGACTCGATATTTTTTGAGGCAATGACCTGGCCGAATTTTATCAATTCAATTTTTGATAATGGGATTTGCTCACGATGTCCATAAGCTTTAATCGTAACGCCAAGTTTTTGTGACGTCTTTGCTTTCAGTATTTCGCCTGGCTTGGAATTATTTACTTCCAGTAAGAGTATCGGACCACTTGTTGCAAACGTGTTTCCATTTCGCAATGCATTTCGCCAATTATTGAAATTGAATTCTCCATGGACGTAAGTATAAAAACGAACATCGCCTATTCTTGCGTGATGGTCCGGTCGACCTTTGCTATGATCCCTGCCGCACCACGGAAAATCCGAGCCACCAATCGCAGTGAGTTGAAACCCAAGATTCAG
The DNA here is from genome assembly GCA_967728665.1 of uncultured Chryseosolibacter sp. Classification (GTDB taxonomy): domain Bacteria; phylum Bacteroidota; class Bacteroidia; order Cytophagales; family Cyclobacteriaceae; genus Chryseosolibacter. The sequence continues at coordinate 12,728 of CBQWHS010000008.1, forward strand.
CATATGATAATAATGATTGAACAGCATTGGATCTTCTGAAACGCAGAATTGAATTAATTCGAGTGCGTCGACTTTGTCCCTTACTCCATCAAGCACTAATCCGCGATAGCCATGAAAGGACTCAGCCTGATGTGCGTATCCAGTGATGCCGTTGAGGCTATGAATTCTGTCGAAAACTTTGTCGTATAAATAATACTCATTCTGAAATCTGACCTTGTCATCCGCGGCGATACCTAAGGTGTGACCAACCTCAGGCGTTCGCGGATCCTCCTGCCCACTTGTCAACATCGTGTTGCCGCGCTGGTAGACACCTTTTTGTCCCCAGGCATATTGTTCGTAATAAGTGCTCCAAAAATCACCCATTCGAAGAAATACTCCCACATTCAAATTCTCGGCGCGGATCCAGTTAAGTAAAACGGAATCTTCTCTCGGCGAACGCCGCACATGAATGTGATCATCCGCTGAGAACCATTTCTTGTTGGCCATGTTGATCCATCGCTTCAGCTTGATTTCACGCGCGGTGATTTTAGTACTGCTAAGGTCAACGAAAATCTTTTGATCAAGATATTCGAGTCCCTTCGAAACAGTAATTTCGTAAGTGCCAACTCGCAGTTCCAGGGAAAAAAATCCATTTACATAAAATGAACTATCCGGTTGAAAAGAGTATCCATCTGCATGGTCCCACTGCCCATACATCACTGCTTGAACTTGGGCTGGGGTCGCTACGATCGATTTTCCATTGCTGGAGATTTTGATTCGGGCCGGTGTTGGAGCGCCAGTCTCATCTTTGACAGTAACAGATAGTGTTGCGGCCTGAAAATCCGGTGCGCCAAAGCAATGAATGGCTTCAAGAAAAATAGTAGCAAGACAGCAGAAATGAGACACTTGACGTTGTTTATCAACAACGGAAGTTAAGAAACTACTCTGGAAAATTTAGACAATGATCCGACTGAAGAAAATGTTATTTCTTTTCCTCTTTTGCTTGCATCGCAACCTGGTTTGGATAAGAAATTTCTTCCCCATGATCAAGAATTCGGGCGATCCATGCCAGGATCAATGCAGAGACGATGAACACTAAATGGATTATAATCTCAAACATCAATGCTTCGTAACTGCCGGTCTCTGTCTCCGAGTGAATATCGATAAACGTTTTAAGCAGATGCACACCTGATATAGAGGCGAGCGAGGTTGCCAGTTTTACTTTCAACCGGTCTGCGTCAAGATTATCAATCCAATGTGGACGATCTTCCTGTTCATCAAAATCAATGCGGCTAGTGAAAATCGAATAACCACCGATGATAACGATAATCAGTAAGTTCATGACCATGGATATGTCAATCAATCCAAGAATCCCAAGCATAACTTCGACTTCACTCCATAGCTGAACATTCAACGCCAGGGTTGTCAATTCCTCCATGAACTTATACACGTAGAGTATTGAGCCGAAAATCAGACCTAGATAAATAGGCGCCTGAATCCAACGTGAAGCAAAAACAAGGTACTCAATCAGATTTTCGATGACACGATTCGTCTTAGAAAATACGTTCATAGCAAAAAATGGGGTTCTATGCGCAAAAATAGACTTTTTCTATAATTGCTGCTAATATTCGCCCGATTAATAAAAATCACCTTCAATTGGGTTTTTCAAGATAGCGGGCAGAGGGCGATTTCAAAATGAAAAATTGTAAAGCAGTACTCTTCATAAAACAGCTAGGCTACGCCAAGGCATTAAATTTTAGATGGTTCGTACAAAAATTTTATGGAAGAGAAGAAGACACAAGATCGCGAACCCTATCGCCCAAACGATACACCCGAACCTCCACAACATATGGACCCTCGTGAACGAATGGAGCATACTCAGGACAACAAGAAAAACGCTTCTCCCGAAAACGCTCAACCAAAAAAAGAGGAAAACAAAACCAAGACGGAAAAACCAAAATTACTCGGAGAGTCAGAAACCGAGATTGATGACGAAACAACAATTTAGAATTGCTCAATCAAAGCCAGAGAAGCATGCCAATTCATAAATATTGATAATTTTAAATTTAATTATCAAGGTTGACTATGGCATGATAAAGAAAGTTCACGATATAGTAACGACACCAGTTGTTTGGCTTCGCAAGAAATTTTCTGACCGGCAATTTTTCATTTTCTCAAGTGTGTTTGTTGGGTTGACGTCTGGTTTTGCGGCGGTAATCTTGAAATATTTTGTGCATACCCTTGAGCGGGTTGTAGACAATTATGCTATCACGTTTGAAGAATTTTTTCTATTTGCCTTATTTCCTCTGCTAGGCCTGACGCTAGTCGGTATTATCGTGCGTTTTTTCTTAATGCAACCTCCGAAAAAAGGAAGTGCAGAAATTGTTTACGCTATCACCAAGAAATCAAGTGTGATTGCTCCATCAGAAATGTATTCCCATCTTTTAACAAGTGGTTTGACGGTTGGGCTCGGAGGCTCAGTGGGACTTGAAGCACCAATGGTGAACACAGGGGCTGCCATCGGCTCAAACTACAGTCAAACTTACAATTTATCTTATCGCGATAGAACAATCTTGCTGGCATGTGGGGCAGCCGGCGGAATTGCTGCTGCATTTAATGCACCAATCGCAGGGGTTTTATTCGCTGTTGAAATTTTACTTGCCGATGTTAGCGCTACAGCCTTTGTTCCTTTAATAATTGCAGCAGCCTCTGGCGCTCTTGTCTCCAAAATAATTCTGAGGGAAGGGGTAACACTTTCTTTTTCCTTGCAAGCGCCTTTCAACTATCACAACGTTCCGTTTTATGTGCTACTCGGAATTTTGGCTGGCCTTGTTTCCCTTTTCTATTCGCGATCATTTGCATGGATGGAAGGGACAATGATGATGATTAAAAACCGTTGGCTACGGACGCTAACAGGAGGTTGCTTACTATTTGCGCTTTTGTATTTATTCCCGCCACTCTATGGAGAAGGATATGAAACGATCAAGTCACTCGCGAGCCTTACACCTGATGTTCTTGTTGAGAAAACAGTCTTGCACAATATTATCACTAGCGAGGTGCATATCATTTTATTCCTTACAGCGTTAGTATTCTTGAAATCAATAGCTGCTGCCATCACGATTGGAAGCGGTGGTAATGGTGGAAGTTTCGGCCCATCACTTTTTGTTGGCGCATATCTGGGTTTTGTATTCGCAAGAATTGTAAACTTATCCGGCATTGCAACCATTCCCGAAAGCAATTTTTGCATTGTTGCCATGGCCGGTATTCTCAGTGGCGTTTTGTATGCGCCCCTAACCGCTATCTTTCTAATTGCTGAACTTACGGGTGGCTACGAACTCATGATCCCACTTATGATCGTGTCGTCATTGAGCGTTATTATTGCAAAGATCTTTGAGCCCCTATCGATGGAAGCAAGAAAGCTTGCCGGTAAATTAAATGTCTCGATTCAAAATAAAGATGAATTCATTCTCAACAAACTGGAGCTTGCAGAACTTATAGAAACAAATTTCACTGTCGTTCGCCCAGAACAATCTATGTCCACCTTTTTACAAACCATTTCTTCTTCAACGCGAAATGTATTCCCGGTGGTGGATCAAACCGATAACTTTATGGGAATCATTCAAATGGATGACATTCGGAGTTTGATATTCAACCCTGATTTACAGAAAGATCAAACCGTGGAACGAATGATGTCGACGCCAGCCGCGATTATACACGCTAACGAAAGTCTTCATACAGTGCTTAGGAAATTTGAAGAAACCCATCAATGGAATTTACCCGTCACCGACAATGGTAAGTACATTGGGTTTGTTTCAAAATCCAGTATTCTCTCCCGCTATAGAAATGAACTTGTTGAATCTGCTTAGGGTAAAATTATTGTATGAAACCAGTAATCAATAAAGCTGATAATCTTTCTGTTCGTATCTAAGTCAGAAGCTGGCTTTTGAATAAAAGAGCTTGCTCCCTCGGCGTAACATTCATTTACGATTTCGGCGCTTACAGTTCCACTTAATATAATTACAGGAATACGTCGGAAGTCCTGGTTGCTCTTAATCGATCGAAGTACCTCAATGGAGGTGAACGGAAGAGAATAATAGTTTAATAAAATAAGCGAGGGGAATTGTCGATAGCTTTCCTTGCATCGGTGAAGGTATTCAACGACTTCGTTACTTTTGTAGACAAATTGAATCTTGACGTGAGCGCCGTGTTCATCAAACATCTGTTGCGTGATATAACGATCATCATCGTCATGCTCAAGCATTAGTACATAGCGATCCATGGAGATAAATTTTGATCACAAATTAAATAATCTCTTTCAATGTCGCTTGCTATTAAGTGATTAGAAGCTCGCCTGTTTTAAATCGGCAGCACTTAAGATTGTCCAGGTAAGCCCAACTTCAGAGATTGCGCTGAAAAACTTTTTAAAATCAAGAGGCTTGGCTATGTATGCATCACCCTTGACATGAAACGACTCCACGTAATTCTTGCCATCCATTGACGAGATCATAACAATCACCGGAATTTTCTTTTTCTCTGGATCATTTTTCAGTCGCTTCAGAATTTGTATACCATCGACACGAGGCATACGCAGATCGAGCAATATGATTGTTGGAGAAGCATTACTGCTGTTATATAAAAATTCGAGCGCCTCTTCACCATTATCGATGTGGCGAAGATTATTCGCTAAATTATTTTTTCGCAAAGCATGAATGACAAACTCAGCATCATCATGATCGTCTTCGATTAATAAAATCTCTATAGCACTCTTCTCCATCAGAGTATTGGTCGCAGTAGTGGTTTCAAACCAATGTAAAAATACAAATCATCAGTAGCCAATTTAATTCGACAAACATTTTTTTTATTGAACAACCGGCTGTTGTGGGGCACAATGTTTTTGCAATTCTAGAGATGGAGATACAAAAAATAAAAACTGCCATTATCTATTACAGTTCAACTGGTACGAATTACCAACTGGCACAATGGGCTTCCGATGGTGCTAGACAATCAGGTGCCGATATAC
>CBQWHS010000009.1:0-17719 GCA_967728665.1 uncultured Chryseosolibacter sp.
TCAAACAACAGCTGCAGGAAAATATGGGAGAAGTAGAAGAACAAACTGCCATGAACAAATACCTGCTTGCTGCCTTTTATGAACAAAACAATCTTATTATCGATGCGATCACGGCGTATGAAGAAGCAATTAAACTTGCCCCGGATGTACCATCTTTTAAAGAAGCTTATGATGAGTTTCTGCTAAGACAAGGCATTAAGAAATAACTAATATGTTTTCAAGGGAAGGCCGCATTGGCGGCTTTCTTCGTTTTAAGCAAATTATACCAACATGAAAATTAGAGTATCAGGTTTACTATTAATCACATTGTTAAATGGATCGTTACTGTTTGGTCAGGATGTGGCTTTTCGTGTGATGATGAACAAAGGAAAAAATGAAGTAAACACCGGGTCAGCATGGGAGGCAATTAAGGTTGGAAGCAAACTGAAAAAATCAGATGAAATTCGTGTCGGCCAGAATTGTTATTTGGGATTAGTATACACAGACGGAAAGCCCCTGGAAATTAAGAATGCAGGAAATTATAAAGTATCGGATCTCGTTTTGAAAGTTGGAACAGGTCCGTCGATCTTAAATAAATACACTGATTTCATTCTTAGTTCGAATGCAGAACGCAAAGGCAATCTCACCGCTACCGGAGCAGTTCATCGTGGAACCAACAACATCAGAATGTATTTACCAGGATCAGATAATGCGTATATCTATGGTGATACTGTAACACTACAATGGTCGAAACAATCGCCTGGTCCTTATGAAGTTGTGTTCACGGATATTTTTTCAACGGAACTTTATAAAACAGAAACGAAGGAAAATAGTATTACCATCAGTCTGAATGATCCACGTTTCAACAATGAAAATGATCTGCAGGTAAAAGTGATTTCTAAAACGGATAAGAAAACATCGGATGAATACGTCATTCGAAAAATGAACAAGGCAAATCGTGAGAAGTTGAAAGCGGCATACGCAGAAATGGCAGGACAGACAAAAGAAAACACTTCCATTAATAAGTACATTCAAGCTGGATTCTTCGAGCAAAATAAACTCTTGATTGAGGCTGCAACAGCCTATCAAAAAGCGGTGAAGATGGAGCCTGCATACCAGGAAGCATACAATGAATTCCTTCTCCGAAATGGCTTGAAAGACCCCAAAGAGAAATAAGCATTTCTAAAAAGCAGTAGGCCTATGATTCCTACTGCTTTTTACATTCCAAAGGGTTAAAACCCTTGTTTGGCCAATCCTATTATTCTTCTATTTTTGTGCTTTCACAAGCAATACAAATCCCATGAGTGTACTGGTCAATAAGAATTCCCGTGTAATTGTTCAAGGATTTACTGGTTCGGAAGGTTCATTCCATGCTGGGCAAATGATTGAATATGGTACCAACGTTGTCGGTGGCGTGACGCCCAGCAAAGGAGGCACTGAACATTTGGGACGACCAGTTTTCAATTCTGTAAAAGAAGCCGTTGACAAAACGGGCGCAGATGTTTCGATCATTTTCGTTCCCCCGGCTTTTGCAGCAGATGCAATCATGGAAGCCGCTGACGCAGGGATTAAAGTCATCATTGCAATCACTGAAGGAATTCCTGTAAAGGACATGATGATTGCCAAAAAGTATATTCAAAATAAAAATATTGTGCTCATTGGCCCGAACTGCCCAGGTGTTATCACGCCAGGTGAAGCGAAGGTCGGCATCATGCCTGGATTCGTTTTTAAGAAGGGCCGGATTGGTATTGTTTCAAAATCAGGGACACTGACTTATGAAGCTGCGGATCAAATTGTAAAAGCCGGCTTGGGAATATCGACTGCTATTGGAATTGGCGGAGATCCGATTATCGGAACTCCTACAAAAAATGCTGTTGAGATGCTGATGAACGACCCAGAAACTGACGCCATTGTAATGATTGGCGAGATTGGTGGGAACTACGAACCTGTCGCAGCACGATGGATTAAGGAAAATGGAAATAAGAAACCTGTTGTTGGTTTCATTGCTGGCCAAACCGCACCTGCGGGCCGAAGAATGGGCCATGCTGGTGCAATCATCGGAGGAGCAGAAGATACTGCAGCAGCGAAAATGGCAATCCTACGCGAATGCGGAATTCATGTAGTGGAATCTCCTGCTGAAATTGGAGAAACCATGCTGAAAGCCATCGGAAAAAAATAGTCAGTTAAGTTTTCTTTCCCGATACGGAATTGCAAAAGGTGAAAGTCCGCTGAAGCTGTACACGAGCTTGAGGATTTCCACGTCACTTTCCGGATCATCATTTTTATACTGAATCTCTGTGACGACACTATAGAAAATGTAGATATAGTGTTTTCTGCCGTCTTGTTTTTTTGTTCCGACTAAAATCCCCTTACGTTTCATCAAGGAGACTTGTACATGCCGGGGGAGATACCGAAAAATCAAATCTAAGATCATAATAGGTTGGTTTTGTGAGAACCACACCTTCAGCAATTGCGCCAAAATCAATTTCTTCGAATTGAATTAAAAATTGAGGTTGGCGCCTTAAAACCGTCTTAATCTGGGAAAGGAAAACGCAATTTTTTCCAAATAAGAGGTTACTAATTAAGGTTTCGGTTTGAATTCGTAAAGTAAATCGCGTCTCGTCAACCGAACGCTGGTGTAAGAATTTCAAAAATTTAAACTCCCTTCTCGGCGGAAAAAATACATTTACTTATGAGTCAAGTTAAAGGCAATAAGGTAGAGTTGAGTTTTTGATATTGTTATGAAGGCAATAAGGCTTGATAACATTTCGATTTTTGAGCGGGTTTTCGCGCGAAAATCGGTTGTAATCAATGCAAATCAAATTTCTCACCTTATTACATTAGCCTGCCTTCGTGGCCAACAAACTACAAAAGGTTATTCGCGAGGTTGGCTAACTCCGAACGCTCGCCTTTCTCGAGCGTAATGTGCGAATACAACTCGTTGCCTTTGAGTCGGTCAATGAGAGTAGACAGTCCATTACTCTGTGAATCGAGGTAAGGAGTATCGATCTGATAAATGTCGCCCGTAAAAATAATTTTCGTGTTTTCACCAGCGCGTGTGATGATAGTTTTCACTTCGTGTGGCGTGAGGTTCTGAGCTTCGTCAACGATGAAACAAATATTCGATAAACTTCTTCCACGAATATATGCGAGAGGGGTGATCACGAGCTTTTCCTGGTTGACCATCTCGGTGATTTTAGAATATTCTTTATCTGTTTCGCTGTATTGATTCTGGATGAATTTCAAATTATCCCAAAGCGGTTCCATATATGGATTCACTTTTGACTTGATGTCACCGGGCAAATATCCAATGTCTTTGTTGCTTAGCGGAACAATGGGACGTGCCAGGTAAATTTGTTTGTATTCTCTTTTTTGTTCGAGTGCGGCAGCAAGCGCAAGCAATGTTTTTCCCGTTCCGGCAACTCCTTGAATGGACACTAGTTTGATCTCGGGTTTCAATGCTGCGTGTATCGCGAATGTCTGTTCTGCATTTCGTGGTTTCACACCGTATACAGAACGCTTCTCAACATGCTCAAGCATTTCATTGAAAGGATTGAAATAAGCGAGTGCAGATTTCTTTCCGCTCTTGAAAATATAATAGTGATTCTTCGAGGCCTCGTCTTTTCCCAGCAGTTCGCCCGGCGGACAATATCCTTTTTCATAGAGCAAGTTGATCACATCTGGATCAGCATTCTCAATGATTGTCTTGCCAGAATAGAGTGAAGAAATGTTCTGGACTTTTCCGGTAGTATAATCTTCTGCTTGTAGTCCGAGTGATTTTGCCTTCAGGCGGAGGTTGATGTCTTTTGATACAAGGATTACACGTTTATCTTTTTCATCTTTCTGTAATTGCAGAGCAGAATTGAGGATGCGATGATCTGCTTTGTTCTCGGCAAAAACTTTGTTGGCATCAACAGCACTGTGCATATCCATGAGCACCTTGAAATTCCCTTTGCCCTTTCCGTTGATGGGATTCCAGCGATGCAACAATTGCTCTTTCGCCAGCTTGTCAATCAGCCGAATGAATTCGCGCGCTTCGAAATTTTTGGTATCGTTTCCTTTTTTGAAGTTGTCAAGTTCTTCGAGAACTGTTATCGGAATGCCGACATCATGTTCATCGAAATTTAGGATGGAGTTGTGTTCATAAATTATTACTGACGTGTCGAGTACAAAGATCTTCTTCTCCTTTTTGGATTTAGACATACTTCACAAAGAACTTGGTTTACGAAATGTAATCAATCGAATGGAAAGGCTGAACTTTTTAGGAATTTTTTTTGACGACTTTTTTCCCGAACGCAAGTGAATAGAGATCACCTTTCTCGTGCGGAGTGATCAACAAGACATCCGCTAAAACCAGGATGATTAATTTTCTAGAGGCGTAGAATTTTTTCAGACCGCTGATCTCGATAAATTTTTTTAAAGTGATGGTTGGGTTAATGTCAAGATACTGCATCAACATTCGCTCTTGTTCTCCATAATAGAAACGGATGTCTTTTTTCTGACGAGCTCGTTTTACAATTTCACGTACTTCGCGACTTGCCTTAATGCTCTGATCATTAACACGAACAAACGCTTCGGGTGAACCATCCATTAAGATTGAATGAGGTTTGCGATCGCTCTCCGCAATGTCATAACGAATCACGGTCCTTGAATTTCCGATAGGAATAAATTCTTCTGTAACGGGCAGGGGAGGTTTACATTTTTTCAACGCCTCACGAATAACGTAAGATTCCCCTTCGGGATACTTCAATCCGGGAATTGTTTTATCATCGCTGACTCCGAGCAGAAGAACTCCGCCTTTGGTATTCGCGAACGCAATCATTTCTCTGACAATTTTTTCAGGATAGGTGGCTTTTCGTTTGAATTCAAGTGTTGAACTCTCACCAAAGGAGACAAGCTTGCGCAGTTCCTGCACCAGCCGCGCATTGTAGCTGACAGATTCCTGCGGCCTGTTCATTTCCTGGATTATTCCTTAGTTGTATTTTCCACGGATGTCTTCGTCTTCATCATCTTCTTCAGCACCTGGTCGTGGTAATGTAAACATGCTGCTAAGGAGATCCTTGAATTGAAGTCCGGCTGTCAAATTATGTTTGCTGATCAAGCTGTATTCGGCGAGTCCATGAAGGGCGAATTCCATCAGGAAAAATTTGGTTGCTGGATCCTGATTTTTGTGGAGATCATTAATGAGATCTGCTAACCCTGGAACACTTTTCACTTTTTGCTCAAATTCCTGCTGTGGCATGTCGTGCAACAAGTCGATTGTGTTTCCATCGCCAAACCATTCTGCAACTTTCTTATACGGACTCTTTTCTTTTTGTTTTCTGAATTTGTCCGGGTCGGGAAAGTAATTTAGAAACTGGGTTCGTATCGCCTTTCCCACAAGATTCTGTGCAATGATGTTTGGCCCTTCCTGTTCGCCTTCATATACTAATTCTACTTTTCCTGTGATCGCGGGAATTACACCGATGAAGTCGGAAATTCTTATGGCCGTATTTTTTTCATTGTTGATGATACTTCTTCGTTCTGCGGCAGCGACAAGATTTTCAAAAGCTGAAATTGTAAGACGTGCTGAAACTCCACTCTTCGCATCTACATACTCACTTTTCCGGGCTTCAAATGCGATTTGTTCAACAAGGTCTTTAGCGATTTCATTAACCTTTATTGATTTCTGTTCCGGCTTGAGACGCGCCTCTTGTTGTGTAATCCGTTTGCTGATGTCGAGCGTTTTCGGATAGTGTGTTATAATCTGGCTGTCAATCCTGTCTTTCAACGGTGTAACAATACTTCCCCTGTTCGTATAATCTTCCGGGTTGGCAGTGAAGACAAATTGAATGTCCAGCGGAAGGCGAAGTTTAAATCCACGGATCTGAATATCTCCTTCCTGGAGTATGTTGAACAATGCAACCTGGATGCGCGCTTGCAAGTCAGGCAGTTCATTGATAACGAAAATGCTTCTGTTGGATCGCGGAATTAATCCGAAGTGAATAACCCGTTCATCAGAGTAAGGTAGTTTCAATGTCGCGGCTTTGATCGGGTCCACATCACCAATTAAGTCAGCGATTGATACGTCTGGTGTTGCTAGTTTTTCTGTATAACGCTCATCACGATGCAGCCATGCAATCGGCGTATTGTCGCCAAGCTCTTTTAATTTATCTACTCCGTATCGGGAAAGTGGCGCGAGCGGATCATCGTTTAATTCGGAACCTTCGATAAACGGAACATATTCGTCTAAAAGTAAAACCATCAGCCTGGCGAGACGTGTTTTCGCCTGGCCACGAAGTCCGAGAAGATTGATGTCATGACCGGCTAAAATAGCCCGCTCAAGATCAGGGATAACGGTTTCCTCATATCCCCAAATTCCTTCAAAAACTTTTTCTTTATTTCTTAATTTATTGATCAGGTTATCGCGCAACTCATCTTTAATCGATTTTGTCTGGTAACCTGATTTTTTGAGTTCGCCTAGTGTTTTGAATTTTGTCATCGTGGCTTTTCGCTATAGATTTTTTCGTCTGTTCTTTTTGAAGTCTTCGAATAGTAAATTTCCTAATCCCTGCAAGCTACTATAATAAGCATTTCCATTGTTTGCCTTTGTGAATTCACGAACAAATGCCTTGAGATATGGATCGGTGGCAATCATGAACGTTGTTACCGGTATTTTTATTTTTCGTAATTGACCCGCGAGGTTAAGTGTTTTGTTCAGGATTTTTTCATCCAATCCAAAGGCATTTTTGTAATATTTGATTCCTTGTTTTATGCACGTTGGCTTCCCATCCGTGATCATGAAGATCTGTTTGTTCGCATTTTTTCTTCTTCTCAGAATATCCATCGCGAGCTCGAGACCAGCTACCGTATTGGTATGATATGGGCCAACTTGCAGGTAAGGCAAGTCTTTAATTTCAATCTGCCATGCATCATCACCAAAAACTAAAATGTCTAATGTGTCTTTTGGATATTTTTTAGTGATCAGTTCCGCCAAGGCCATCGCTACTTTTTTCGCTGGTGTGATGCGATCTTCACCGTAGAGTATCATCGAGTGTGAGATGTCAATCATCAGCACGGTCGAGGTCTGCGTCTTGAATTCGCTTTCCATAACCTCGAGATCATCTTCAGTCAGCGTAAAATTTTCAAGACCGTGATTTATTTGAGCATTCCTGAGTGAATCGGTCACCGACAACTGATCAAGCGTATCGCCGAATTCATAATCACGTTTTTCCGTGGTTTGCTCATCGCCACGGCCACTGTGATGCGTGTTGTGCTCACCGGATTTCGTCTTCTTCAGTTTGCCGAAAATTTCTTCGAGCGCAGATTGACGTAAGCTTTGTTCGCTTTTAGCGTTAAGTTTAAATTCCCCCTTGGGGCCTTCATCCGTGATATAGCCTTTTCGCTTTAGGTCTTCAATAAAATCTCCAATGCCATAGTTTGGATTGGTAAGTTTATGTTGTTTGTCGACTTCAGTCAACCATTGAAGGGCCTCGGCAACATCTCCTGACGTAATCAGGATCAATTGCATAAACACTTTCAAAAGCTTGTCAAAATCACTTTTTCCGTCTCCGGGGGGAGGTGAATATTTTGAGAACCTGTATCCGAGCATTTTTTTTAAAGCGTAACTCTTATAACCATTAATTTCCCATTTCTGTTTCGGCCAGCCATCAGCTTTTTAATATTTTTTAATCTTCGCTGTAAGAAAAATAGATTAAAACAAGAAATCGATCCGGCAACCGTTAATAATATTGCATCATCAAGTTAAACATTTGTTAAATGAAAAGAATAACTGTTCTTGTCCTGTGTGCTTTAATGCTAACGCTTTCATCGTGCTCGTATTACACTTGCCCAACGTATGGAAAAACGAACACGCCGGTGAAGACAAACGGATAAGTTTCTAAAAGTTGAGTCACACAAAAAAGCCGCTTCGTCTGCGGCTTTTTTCTTTTCCCAATCGAGTGCTTATGCCACTTGCTTTTTTTCTTTCATCGTGCCATACACATAATCCCACAATGGCGAAGAAACTCCAAATACGTATTCGCCATGCTTATAGTGATGCACACCGTGATTGATCCATAAAATTTTAAATGCATTCTTCGGGGGTTGATAAACATGGACCATGTAATGCACCGACAAATACAGCGCATAACCAACTAGAAATCCAGGAAGAAATGAAAAAGCGAAGTCTCCCATCATCACTCTGAAAAGAAGCAGCAATAGTGTGGCGAGCGTAATACTGAGAAGGGGAGGCATTGCCAATCGTTCTTTGTCTTTCGGAAATTCATGGTGGACACCGTGGACGGTATACTGAAGCTTTTGTCTGAACTTGGTGTACGTTTCCATGTGGAAAACATATCGATGTGTAATGTATTCAACCCATGTGAATGACAAAACACCAAACAAAAACATTCCCATGGTAGTCCATGCGGAAAGTGACGTATGGGTTATACTCCAATATAATAATACCGAAGCGTAAGAGACGAAAATCGTTAGCGGCACAGCGATATGTGTCCGTGATAGCTTCTCAAGTATGGGGTTTTTAAAAAGCTGTTTTGATCCTTTGTTCTTTGGAGCAAATTGTATGTTTTCGATTGAAGGGTCCATAACCTTTTCGTTTTGCAAATGTTTTTAAGCCACTATGCACAATGATTTGGGTATGTCAGGTTGTTGTTGTTGATTTTGCCATTGTTCTTTCTACTACCAGCCGATAATATGATTCATAAAGCGGCAGAATTCTTGAAATATCAAATTCTTGAGCCCGCCTCAGGGCGTTCTCTTTAAAGCGCGGGAGATTATTTTTGTCCAAAACAAACAGTGCCTTCCTGGTCATATCCTCGATATCACCCACGTTGCTTAAAAATCCTGTTCCACCCTGTATGTTTAATTCGGGTAAACCACCGGTATTCGACGAAATTACTGGCACTTCACAGGCCATTGCTTCAAGGGCTGCAAGTCCGAAACTTTCTTTCTCAGAAGGCATCAAAAACAAATCAGCTACAGAAAGCACTTCTTCCACGGCTTCAAGCTTTCCTAAAAATCTCACGGCGTCATTTATTCCTAAGTCGCGGCATTGTGCCTCGGCTCGCACGCGCTCTGGTCCATCACCGATCATGAGCAACTTCGATGGAATCTCATTGTGAATGTTCGCGAAGATCCTGATCACATCTCCAACCCGTTTAACTTTCCGGAAGTTGGAAGTATGAACAATTAAAGCTTCGCCCTCTGGACAAATTGCTTTCTTAAAATGATCTTTCTTCTGTTTTTTAAATTTCTCAAGATCGATAAAGTTGGGAATTACCTCGATGTCATTTGTGATCTTGAATGACTCAAAGGTTTCGCGCCTCAAGTCTTCCGATACGGCAGTGACTCCATCGGATTGATTTATGCTGAACGTTACAACGGGTTCATAGCTTGCATCTTTACCAACCAGCGTGATATCTGTTCCGTGCAATGTGGTAACTACGGGAATCGCGATACCCTGCGTTTTTAATATTTGTTTTGCCATGTAGGCAGCCGATGCGTGAGGAATCGCGTAGTGAACATGTAGCAAATCCAAGCCTTCATTTTTCACTACGTCCACCATTTTACTTGCCAGCGCAAGCTCATATGGCGCATATTCAAATAGCGGATATGACCTTATGTTTACTTCGTGGTAAAATAGATTTTCGCTCAAAAAATCGAGGCGTGAGGGCTGCGAATATGTAATGAAGTGAACCTTGTGGCCTTCCTTGGCAAGCGCTTTTCCTAATTCTGTTGCTATAACGCCACTGCCCCCGAAAGTCGGGTAACATACGATTCCTATTTTAATTTGCTCCACCGGTAAATCCGAATTTATTGTGTGACAACTTTATTGAACTTTTCCCCCATAGTCGTACCGTAAATCAAAATATTTTATTGTGATGCGCCGAAAACGTGAGCGGAACTTCCGACTGGAGTTTGCGGCTCCATTCCGGAAGTTTTACAATATTCAAATATTGACTGGTATACGATATCCTGTATGCGAGAACGGATATTGGCCCTTAAAAGTTTATTAGTGTCCACAGGATGTACGCGGTTTGAAAGAAAAATATACAAGAGGTTAAATTCCGGATCGGCCCATACGCAAGTTCCCGTGTATCCGGTATGACCAAATGTTTTGGGAGAGGCATACATTCCCGTTGACGCCTTCCAAAATTCCGGTGCCGGCTTATCCCATCCCAATCCTCTCCGGCTATTTTCAAATTGCTTTTCTGAAAAAAGTTTAACGGTTTCCGGCTTATAATATTGAATGCCACCGTACTTCCCTCCTTGCAAAAGCATCTGATACAATTTTGCGAGATCGTTTGCCGTGCTAAATAATCCGGCGTGACCGGCCACCCCTCCAAACATTGCTGCTCCCGGGTCGTGAACGGTTCCTATCAATAAAGACTTTCGAAAAATCTTATCATTTTCCGTTGGCGCGATTTGAGTGACCGGATAGCGCAAGAGTGGCAAAAATCCGGTTGTGTAAGCGCCCAATGGTTCATAAAGATTCTGATCGACAAAATCTTCCAATGGTTGATTAAGAACTTTTTCGGCAAGACGTTGTAGCATATAAAAACTCATGTCGCTATAGACATATTCATAAGGAGTCCTGTCAATTTTTTCCTGAAGCTTCCCGCGAATTATCCACGTCCAGATACTGTCTCTCATCGACTTAGTCGCAAACAAATTATCAGCGACAACAAATGGATAATCTTTTGATAACGTGGTGCTATAATATTCAGGGAGATGCATCGAGTCTTTCATCGTCTGCACATAAAAAGGAATGAAAGGTCGAAGACCCGTTTGATGTGTCAAAAGATCTTTGACGATGAAATCTTTTTTATTCGTGGTTTTCAGTTCCGGAAGATAGACCGCTGCTTTTTTATTCAGATCAATCAGTCCTTTCTCATACATAAACATTGTGGCCTGCAACGTGGCCGAAACTTTTGTCAATGATGCTAGATCATAGAGGGTTTGATCAGTTACCTGTGTTTGCCTTTCATAAGTGAGGTAGCCATACGATTTCTCATAAACCACTTTTCCGTCTTTGGCGACAAAAACGTCACACCCAGGAGTTCCCCCGATGTCAATTGCTTCCTTGGCGATGGCGTCAATTTTTTTCAACGTTTCTGAATCCATACCGACATCTTCCGGAAAAGAGTATTGTAGCCGATCAAGTGGTTGCGTTTTGACAAGCACCCCTGGCCGAACCGAACCAATTGCCATAGGCAGAACTCCCCGCGATGGAAGCGCTCCAAAAATGATCTGTGGAATTAACTGTTGAATTGTTTTTACCTCGGAAAAACCCGTGATCACGGTTTGAAATTTATTCGCCTGCGAACGAAAAACTGGTGAACCAAAATCGCAAACGATGACTTCGCGATTTATGCGCGTTTCTTTTAGCGCATCGATAATTTTAGTTAGGGAACTTTCAGTTGTGCCGGGATATAGACCAATGACGATGGTCTGTTGTCTTGGAAGTGTATCCTGAAAGGAAAGATTTTTAGTTTTTTCGTTAACCTCCAAAATGGCGATAGGAACATATTTTGATAACAGATGAGTGAATTCATTTGCTTTTGCACCATCGGGAATAACGCAAATAAATTTTTTGTTCTCAAGAGATTGGATCGGCAGAATCCCGTTAGCGTTCGTGACGATCGCTGGGATTTGCTCGTATACCCTTCGTTGTAAAAGTTTTGCGTGAGTCGTGATTAATTTTTTTACATCGCTGATGGGCTTACCAACGATTGGCCCGCGCAATCCTGCATCGTATTTTAAGCCTAGGATTTTTTTTACGGAAGCATTCAGCTGCGGAAGAAGTTCTTTTTCTTTCTTGAAGAGTCATTTAAATTTCCTTACACCTGCGTTGATATCTCCATTCGTAATAATTACATCGTTGCCGGACCGGAAGGCAAAAACTTCAGCTTCGCCCGCGCCGAATTTGCCGGAAGAATTTTTCATGTTCTCAATATCAATCATGAACACGCCATCATAATTCATATTTCGCCTTATCCAATCTCCTGCAAACGCAGTGGATAGGCTGCTACTGGAAAAAATATTTTTCAGAGCCGATTTTTTTTCCGGATAGAACATCGGCAGGTTTCTGGAGGCAGGCATCAACGCAGGCACTTTAGCGTCAAATAGTTTTTGAAACGGAAACACTTCTATTGAGTCAACAGTCAATTGAACTGTAGGCACCCCCTTCTGAACCTGGCTGATATTTAACCCCTGTATCGGGAAATATTTTGCGCACGCTAACACTCCGCCAGATTGTAAACCATTCCAGTACGCCAACACTTTGTTTGAAACCCGGAACCTGTCTTCTCCAAACGAATAGTCCAATGACGGATTTTCGGCTGTGAATAAGTTTGATGGGATGAATGAGAATTGAACTCCGAGCATACGAAGTTGCCGGGCGATTTCAAATGCCATCATTGTAACGGTTGTATCATTTGCGATGGCGCCGGATAATTGGGCAGGAGGAAATGTAATTGTCGAATCGATCGCTGGTCCCAAACTGTTTCTGGAATCAGCTCCAATAAGTAGTGGTGTTTTTGCCAACGCCTGAAATTGATTGATAAGCGTTGCTTGGCGGATATTGTTAACTTCTGAAAAGACGATGCCTCCAACATTTCCTTCCTTCACGTGCGTTGCAATATCAGTTGTGTGATTATCGGACGGTGAGGGCGGCATCGATACAAAAAATAACTGACCAATTTTTTGGTCCAGTGTCAATGTATTTAAAATGCTGTCGATCCAGATTTGTTTAGTCTGGGCGTGAGTATACTCCGCTAGAACAAACAAAAAAATTAAGAAGATTATAAGTCGCTTTAGCATTCGTTAGTTTCTGAAAAGACTTTCGGCCCGAATTTATCAAATTACGCTCATAGCCTAACATTAATATTGGTGATTACTAACCAGCAACAATCACACCACGGCTTAATCAATAATAGCGCGAAGTACGGTCGGGAAAAAGTTCACCGGTGCAGGTTGGGCTAATTTTAAAACAATTAATTTGCAACCTTATAACACTGCGTCATGCCGGATATCATTCAACTTTTGCCTGATTCAATCGCAAATCAAATTGCTGCAGGCGAGGTTGTTCAACGACCTGGCTCGGCTGTGAAGGAATTAATGGAAAATTCCATTGACGCAGGTGCAACTTCTATCAGACTAATTGTCAAAGACGCGGGCAAAGGGTTAATACAAGTAATTGACAATGGAAAGGGAATGTCTGAAACGGACGCGCGGATGAGTCTCGAACGTCATGCTACGTCTAAAATTCGGAAAGCGGAAGATTTGTTCACGCTTCACACGATGGGATTTCGCGGTGAGGCGCTTGCGTCCATTGCGGCTGTCGCTCAAGTTGAAATAAAAACCCGTCTTGACGATCAGGAACTTGGTACGTGCATTTCGGTGGAAGCTTCGGAAGTTAAGAAGCAAGAACCTGTTGCATGCGAGAAAGGCACCAGCATCAGCGTAAAAAATCTTTTTTTTAATATCCCCGCAAGGCGAAATTTTCTGAAATCCAATCCTGTTGAACTCAAACATATTGTGGACGAGTTTCAACGACTTGCGTTGGCAAATGCTGAGATCGCTTTCAGTTTTATTCAATCAGACGAAGTGATTTATGATCTTCAGCCGGGAAAATTAAGTCAGCGGATCGTCAGCATTTTCGGAAAATCTTACCAGGAGCAATTAGCCGCATGTCAGGAAGAGACAGAATTAGTGAGGGTGAAAGGTTATGTTGGCAAGCCGGACTTTGCACGCAAGACACGAGGCGAACAATTCTTGTTTGTAAATCGCAGATTTATTCGCAGTAGCTACCTGCATCATGCCGTGATGAGCGCGTTTGAGGGATTACTACAGGACAGCAGTTTTCCTTTCTATGTGATTTTTATGGAGATCGATCCTAAACACATCGATGTGAACGTACATCCAACAAAAACTGAAATTAAATTTGACGATGAACGTGCAGTGTACGCAGTCGTGAGATCGGCGATACGACAAGCGATTGGTTCTCACAACCTGACACCCGCGATTGATTTCAATGCTGATGTCAACATTATTTCAAAGCTTACCCAATCAAGCGCACAAAATAAAGATGCATACTTTGAAGAGCGATTTTCCAGCGGATTGAATCGCTCGAACCTTGAGAATTGGGACAGACTTTTTGAAGGGTATTCAAAGACCAGCGTGTCTCCGGACGAAAAAATTTCACCGTTGCAAACATTGCGTTTTGAGAGCTCGCTTAATAATGATTCTCCAGGCGCAGTTCCCGAAGAAAAGCTTGTCTTTCAATTACACAATCGGTATGTGGTGCGCCAAGTGAAAAACGGACTCATGATACTCGATCAACAGCTCGCACACGAGCGTGTGCTATTCGAGAAGTTTCAAAACCAACTAAAAAATAAATCAGCCGAAAGTCAGCAAAGTTTATTTCCTCAAACACTCACACTAAGTGCGGCAGATTTTGCAATGGTTATGGAAATGGAGCCGGAAATTTCAGCGCTTGGCTTTCGTTTTGAAATATTTGGTAAAAATGCGCTCATCATAAATGGTGTGCCGGCAAACGTGGCTTCCGGCCGGGAAAAAGAGTTGTTCGAAGGCTTGCTCGAACAGTTCAAAATCAATCAATCACAATTATCTATTCCATTACGAGAGAATCTTTGCCGTGCTTTAGCCAAGCGGGCTTCGATCAAATCCGGCCAGAAACTCGTTAGAGAGGAGATGATGGCAATAATTGAGAGTCTATTTGCCTGCCAAACACCAAATTATTCCCCTGAAGGACAGCCAACATTTGTTATTTTTGATATGAATAAAATTGAAAGTTATTTTAACCGTCAATAGTTAAAGAAACGAATTATAACTACGCGCAATGTTTAGACTCACACCGGTTGTCCGAAATCTTATTATAATCAACACGATCGTATACCTGCTTCAACGGATCATGCCCGGAATGCATGTCACGGAATATCTTTCGCTCTGGAATGTTCACTCAGAATTTTTTAAGCCATATCAGTTATTCACATACATGTTTGCTCATTCTCCGGAAGGATTCACACATATCTTTTTTAACATGCTGAGCTTAGCATTTATGGGACCGATACTGGAGACGTTCTGGGGGCCGCAACGGTTTCTTTTATTTTATGTTGTTTGTGGCGTGGGAGCCGGAGTTTTTAATATTCTGGTCGACCTGGTTTTTGGAGCCGGAACATTTGGAATAATGATGGGAGCCTCCGGTGCTATTTACGGCGTTCTGATGGGCTTTGGCATGTTGTTTCCGAACATGGAAATTATGCTGCTAATCCCTCCGATTCCCATCAAAGCGAAGTATCTTGTATTTGTTTTGGGTGGAATGACGTTTTTACTCGACAGAAGCGGTAGTGTCGCTCACTTTGCTCACCTGGGTGGAGTTATTTTTGCTTTTATCATGGTGCGCTATTGGCGAAGCCAGGGCGGTGGTGGTGGAAGTAGTTATTATTAGTTCAATCTATGCTTGACGAATTCAAGAGAGCGTTTCAACGTTACAATAATGCGCATGTGCAGTTGATCATCATTAACGTGGTGATCTTTCTTGTGCTGGGCTTGCTGTATGTATTTGCAAAATTATCACAGACTCCCGAAATATTTACAGCTGTTTACGACCATTTCACGTTGCCTTCTGCGCTGGGAGAATTTATCAAACAGCCATGGACACTTTTCACTTATTCCTTCGCGCATTATTTTGATTACGCTCATGGCGATGTAGGCGTGTTTCACATACTCATGAACATGCTGGTGTTCTATTGGTTCGGACGATTGTTCGTTGAATATTTAGGAAGCGATAAATTAATTGCCTTGTATATTTTAGGAGGCCTGGCTGGCGGACTTCTGTACATGTTGCTGTATAACACTCTTCCGCTTTTCGCGGAGCGTCAAGGGCACTTGGTCGGAGCATCTGCCGCGGTATATGCAGTGGTAATTGCCGTGGCAACGCTGCTGCCGAATTATACTTTCTTCCTGATGTTCCTTGGCCCGGTAAAGATCAAATACATTGCTGGCTTTTATTTGGTGATCTCATTTCTTGGTTCTGTCGGATCCAATGCCGGTGGAGACATTGCGCATTTGGGCGGAGCACTCATTGGCTTTATCTATATGAAGCAACTTCAAGCCGGCGTGAATTGGGGAGGATGGGTTACATTGACGATTGAGTGGTTCAAAGACCTTCTTCGTCCTAAACCAAAAGTGAAAGTTTCTTATCGCAGCGAAAAGAAAACAACGGTGAAAACTACAGCCGGAGGCAAACCGCTTGTTTCTCAGGACGAGCTGGACGCAATTCTTGATAAAATATCCGCAGGAGGCTATGAGAGTTTGACAAAGGATGAGAAGGAAAAACTCTTCAACGCGAGTAAAAAGAATAGCTAACGATTCTGCATCAGAGATTCCGGGATTCTCTCAAAAGCCCGAATAGCTTCTATCATTTCTTCAGATTTTTCTTCCTGCACAAAGTGACCCGCATCGCTAAATGTCATTGAGCCCGCGTTCGATAATTTCGTACGCCATTTTTCAAAGTCACTGCTCAAGATGAATTTATCTTTCAACCCCCAGAAGAAAAAAAAATTTTTACTATCGATTTGACCAACTTTGTTCCATAAGTGTTCCCACCAATCGGATGCACCCATCAATTCCTGGCTGAACACGTACGCTGCAATTCGGCGTCCCGCAGGCAAAGCATTTTTATAGTGATTGTGTACTTCTTTGGTAAGCAAGCGTTTGTTTCCGAATGCTGCCGGCATAATTACATTGACTGGAAAATTGAATTTGAGATACAATATTTTTCCGAGCCACGTGTTCATCATTTTAGCTGGCCGTGAATAGTGCACATTGTTTTTTAAAGACCACATCCAGGTGTTAAAGAGAAATATTTTTCTAACATTTTGTTGATGATTTAATACATAGCTCATCGCTATTCCGCCACCGAAATCATTCGCAACGATAGAAATATTTTGCAACTGAAGCCCTTCAATAAATCTCTCAAGGCGAATCGCATGAGACTGACAAGTATAATCGGCATCAATCGGCTTGTCTGATAGCCCAAACCCAAGCATGTCCATAGCAACGCATCGAAAATCTTTTCGCAATTGGTTAATTAATTTGCGGTAGCCAAAAGACCATTCTGGTGTGCCATGGGCGAACAAAATGATTGGCCCTGAGCCTTCGTCCACATAATGCAATGTGTTGCCATCTATTGTTATCCATTTCGATTCGAATGGAAAAAGCTTTTTATTCAGCCATGTTGGTTGTGCCCGTTTCATTTGGTGTATCGCTTGATAATTTGAGTACCTAACTTCTTCAAGGGAATCGTTTCATCCTGCAGGTAAAGAATAACGAGCCCATCAATCTGTGAGAGAAAAAGGATTGCCTCAAGTTTGGGTTCCGGTATGCCTAATTTCCTGAAGACCTTTTCAAATGTCGCTGTTACATCAAGTGTAATGTCTTTGAATTGTTTTTCAAGGTCTTTGAGTACACTCGGTTGCAATCGCAGTGCGTGTAACAATTTCCAGAATTCCTTTTTTTGCTTAATGATAGCGATCGTAGATAGAACATGACCTTCAATTGCTTTTTTCGGATCAGAAATGGTTGAATAGCTTTCCATGGATGAAGCAATATCCTGAAAACCAAGTTTGATCATTTCCTTTAGTAATGCTTTCTTTCCTGCAAAGAAATTATAAAGCAGACCTTGAGAAACGCTCGCCCGTTTTGCGATCATGCT
>CBQWHS010000010.1:0-17287 GCA_967728665.1 uncultured Chryseosolibacter sp.
CAATTGTCCTGGTTTGAAAACGAATTAAACTCGACCGAAACACAGTGGAAAATAATTGGCAACCAGGTGTTGTTTAATGATCTGGACAGGTCATTGAAAGAACCCGGCCACCAGCGGAACCTGGACAGTTGGGACGGTTATCCTGTTGAGAAAAAAGCGATCGAGGATTTCATTTCACAAAAGCAAATACAAAACGTTGTGTTCCTTGCGGGAGATACACACTCATCCTGGGCTTTTGATGTTATTCCTGATCCTTTTGGTAAAGGAATTAAAAAGTCGATCGCTGTTGAATTTGGTGCAACCAGTATTTCTTCAGGAAATGCGAATGAGTCTGCTCCAGACGACTCTGTAAAAGTGCGTGAACAACAAACTCTAAAAGCAAACCCGCATCTGAAATATGTCAATCAGCGTGATCATGGTTATGTTCTCTTAACCATTAATCCAACAGAAGCAAAAGCAGATTTTTATTTTGTTCAGACGCTCGCAAAACCATCGGATGAAGAAAGATTGGAAAAGTCTTTTGTGGTTCGCTCGCAAGCACAACATCTTGACTGAGGAAAATTAAATTGAACCTCGCTAACAAAGGGATCTAATTAGCATCTTCGGACAAATCTTCTATTTTTGAGAATGAGCGCTTTTTCATGGGACTAATCAATTCAATACTTACGTGGGTGATGAAGAAAAGAATTCATCAGATTGAGCTGTTCATGAAATATCCGCATGACGTGCAGGAAGAATTGTTTAAGCGGCTGATTCAAAGTGGTGAGTTAACGCAGTTTGGAAGCCAATATGGATTTAGAGACATCCAAAATTATTCTCAATACAGAGAACGCGTTCCTGTTTTCACTTACGAAACTTTTTTCCCTTACATCGACCGATTGATGCGTGGAGAGCAAAATGTGCTTTGGCCGTCAGAGATCAAATGGTTTTCAAAATCATCGGGCACCACCAATCAACGTAGCAAATTCATTCCCGTATCTGAGGAGGCATTGCAGGAATGCCATTACAAGGGTGGTAAGGATTTGATTTCGATCTATGTAAATAACTATCCTGACACAAAGCTGTTTGATGGAAAAGGTCTTGCTGTTGGTGGAAGTCACCAGATAAACGAATATGATTCAAGTGCTTCATCATTTTATGGCGATGTGTCTGCAGTGATTATGCAGAACCTTCCACCATGGGCGCAGTTTATCCGAACGCCACGACTTGAAACAGCATTGATGGGAAACTGGGAAGAGAAAATTGAAAAACTTGCCGCTGAAACCGGTGAAGAGAATGTTACCAATCTTGTTGGAGTTCCTACCTGGACAGTTCTCCTCATTCAACGCATTGTTGAGCTAAAGAAAAAAGAGCACATACTGGAAGTGTGGCCAAACCTTGAAGCGTTTTTTCATGGAGCGGTGGCGTTTCATCCTTATCGAAAATTATTTGAGACGCTGATTCCAAAATCAGACATGCATTATTGCGAAACATACAACGCAAGCGAGGGATTTTTCGGTATTCAAGACAGACCTGATTCCGATGAGTTGTTGCTCATGCTGGATTACGGCATCTTTTATGAATTCATTGATGTTAACGAATTAGAAAATGAACATCCGAAAGCAATCAGTCTTGGAGAAGTTGAGATCGGTAAAAATTATGCGATGATCATTACGACTAACGCCGGGCTTTGGCGCTACAACATTGGCGACACTGTTAAATTCACATGTGTGAATCCTTATCGCATAAAAATTTCTGGTCGTACAAAACATTTTATTAATGCGTTTGGCGAAGAGGTAATCATTGAGAATGCCGAGGCCGCAATCACACAAGCGTGTAGTCAAACAGGTGCGATCATCGACAACTTCACAGCCGCACCAATATTTTTAGAAAAAGGCAAACGCGGAGGCCATGAATGGATAATTGAATTCAAAGTCAAACCCGAGAGTATTGAACGGTTTACAAAAGTACTGGACGAAAGTTTGCGATCTATCAACTCCGACTACGATGCAAAACGCAGGCATGATCTTGCTCTTGTTGAACCTAAAATTCACAGCGTGTCAGAAGGAACATTTTATAACTGGATGAAACAACGAGGCAAGTTGGGAGGTCAAAATAAAGTACCCCGGCTATTTAACTCGCGAGAGTATGTTGATGACATTCTTAAAATGATTTCTTGATTTCTGCTCATTGAAAGAGCCACTCACTTAAGAATTGTGCCGTATTTCTTTTAGCCCTGGTTTTTAACGCCAGACCAATTAAAAAATCATCCGAAAAGATCTTCGAAAACCTCATTCAGTTTTCCAAAACTCTTAATGGCAATTTTTGATTTGGATGTATCAATTGCCTTTTGATTGTATTTAGAAATGTAAATTTCCTTAAAGCCCAACTTCTCCGCTTCAGATATTCGCTGATCAACTCGATTTACTGCGCGTAACTCGCCTCCTAGTCCTATCTCGGCAGCAAAACAGATTTTGTCGGACACTGCAATTTCTTCCATCGAGGAAATAATTGAAATGCAAACGGCAAGATCAATAGCCGGATCTTCAACGCGAATTCCTCCCGCCATATTTACAAAAACATCTTGCGTTCCCATTCTAAAACCACAGCGCTTCTCCAAAACTGCTAGCAACATGTTCAATCTCTTCTGATCGAAACCCGTGGGCGTGCGCTGAGGAGTTCCATAAGATGCCGGGCTAACCAGCGATTGAATTTCAATTAACAAAGGACGATTGCCTTCTATGGTAGCACCAATTGTTACACCACTTAAATTTGCATCTTTTTGCGAGATCAATATTTCGGAAGGATTCGATACTTCTCTCAATCCTGTTCCAAGCATTTCATAAATTCCAATTTCAGAAGTCGAGCCAAATCGATTCTTTGTTGTTCGTAAAATGCGATAAGCAAGGTGACGATCGCCTTCGAATTGCAAGACTGTGTCTACCATATGCTCAAGCACCTTCGGTCCGGCAAGCATTCCGTCTTTTGTGATGTGGCCAATTAGAAAAACCGGCGTGTCGGTTTCTTTAGCAAATCGCATCAATTCTCCTGCGCATTGTCTTACCTGGCCGATACTTCCCGCGGCAGACTCCATTTGGTTTGAAAACAACGTTTGTATAGAATCAACAATGACAACACTCGGATTTATTGATTCAGCAATTGAAAAAATGTTTTTGGTATTTGTTTCAGTAAGAATGTAAAAATTCTCTGAAGAGTCACCTAGCCGGTCAGCACGCATTTTTATTTGCTGCGCACTTTCTTCTCCAGAAACATACAACACGCGTTGCTCTTTAAGTTTCAATCCGACTTGAAGCATCAGTGTCGATTTTCCAATGCCCGGCTCGCCACCGATGAGTATAAGCGAACCAGGAACCACTCCTCCACCGAGTACCCTGTTTAATTCGCCATCGCCCGAATCCCACCGAACATCCGATGTTCCTTCTATTTCGTCTAGTGTTTTTGCCTTGCTGTTCTTTGGCTTTGCTGAGTCCTGTCGCCATTCGGTCTTTGACGTCTCCTGTTTCACAACAAGCTCTTCCGCGAAAGTATTCCATGCACTACAGGATGGACACTTTCCGAGCCATTTCGCCGACTCGTAGCCACAGCTTTGACAATAAAAAACTGATTTTGACTTTGCCACTGATTTTTTTTGCAAATGAATAATTCAGGTAAAGAAAAGGTTTATTCGTGACAAAAAGTGACGCGAATTTTTTCTATCATTAGAAAAATATTCTAACCTAAACCTGCAGCCCTCTCAATGAAAGCTAAAGCCCTTTTAACATTTTGTGCGTTAAGCCTTATCATCAATGCATTCTCTCAAAAGTCTCCGGTAAAATTTGGTGATATCCCCTTGGAAGATTTGAAGATGAGTGTCTACCCTCACGACTCTTCGGCTTCCGCTGTTATTCTTTCTGATTATGGAGAGGCATATCTCTCGCTCACAGAGACATCGGAAAGTTTGATTTTTGAACGTCATGTGCGCATCAAGATCTTAACGAAAGAAGGCCTCGGGTGGGCAGATGTCAGCATCCCGTTATATTATAGTGGAAGTAGCGAGGAAGCTATTCGAAATCTTAAAGCCGCCAGCTATAACCTCCAAGACGGAAAAATTGTAGAATCGAAGATGTCAAATGATGGTGTTTTCAAAGAAAAGTTTAATCGCAATTTCAAGATTCAGAAATTCACAATCCCAAATGTTAAAGAAGGTTCTGTGATTGAATATTCATACCGCGTTAACTCCGATTTTATATTCAACTTTCCCGTTTGGAAGTTTCAATATTCAATACCCGTTCGCCATAGCGAATATTGGGCTGTGTTACCCGAATTTCTCATTTTCGAAAAAGTGATGCAGGGATATCTATCTCTTACTAATTATGACACCAAGAGCAAACCCGCAAAGGATTACCAATCCGTTGGCCATCATTACACCCTTGACAATGTACCTGCGTTTATTGCCGAGCCATTCATTACTTGTGAAGATGATTATGTTTCAAAAATAAAATTTGCGATTTCACACATTGATTTTCCGGGAAAACCCATTCGCGAAATCATGGGCTCATGGCAAAAACTTAACAGTACTCTACTTGAGTCGGACCAGTTTGGATCGGCCGTAACGGGAAATGGTTGGTTAAAGAAAAAAACCGCAGAAATAACGTCAGGCGCCATTAAGCCAATCGATAAAATGAATTTGATTTTTAATTACGTCAAAACTAATGTTGAGTGGGATGGCACTAAGGATTATCTGGCGGACCCATTAAAAAAAGTGCTCGAAGGAAAAAAGGGAACCGCGGGAGACATTAATATTCTCCTTGCCTCAATGCTCGACAAAGCCGATATACCAGTCGATCTTGTTCTTCTCAGTACTCGCGACCATGGATTTGTCCGACAGACCGTACCTATGCGTGATCAATTTAATTATGTTGTGTGTCTCGTCAATCTTGATAGCACCGAATATCTGCTTGATGCCACGGATAAACTTCTTCCAATTAATCTTTTGCCAGAACGGTGTTTGAATGGCGATGGCCTTGTCATATCCGCAACAAACCATGGATGGCTTTCATTGCAACCCAAAGCAAAAGCAAGAACGGTTGTCGAAGCAAACTTGGCACTGGATGATACAGGCGATTTTAAAGGGAAGATCAATTATACGCGTGATGGATATGATGCACACAAGATGAGAACAGCCTACAGTGCCAAAGGTGAACAGGACTACTTGCGAGATGCCATTGGAAGTAAATCATGGGAAATTCAGAAGAGTGAATTTGTTGATGTTGCTCAAATTTCTAAACCTGTGAAGCTGGTTCATGAGCTTACAATTCGCGAACATGCTACGCAGGCTGGTGACATTATATACATCAATCCGTTTGTGGCTGAACAAATTGAATCTAATCCTTTTAAATTAGAGGAGCGAATTTACCCTGTGGACTTTCCAACTCCGTTCGATAAAATTTATACGTGCAAATTGGTAATACCTGATGGCTATCTGGTGGATGAACTTCCAAAAAGTAAACTACTTCGTCTACCTGAGAATGCAGGCCGATACGCATACAATGTGACGCAAGCCGGAAACACTGTGTTCATTAGCAGTACTCTTCAAATTAACAAAAACTTGTTTATTCAAAAGGAGTATCCTGCCCTCCGGGAATTTTATAGCCAGATTGTCGCGAAACAAGCGGAGCAAATTGTGTTGAAAAAAAAATAAAGCAATGGTTTCAAAGAATATAGTTGTAGTAGCAGCGCTACTATCAGTTTTAAATCTTCGCGCTGCCGATCCAAAATATCCCGTCAGTGAAATTCCTGAAGAGTTAAAATCAGGCGTAAATGCCATCTTTCGTGAAGACCACCTCCGCTTTCGGATATTGTCAAAGCGGTCAGGGATAATGTATGTTCACCAGGTGATTACGATTCTGAATGACAAAGGAAAAAACTACGCAACGAAAACTGTTGCATATGACAAGCTGAGCAAAATCAAAGACCTCAACGGTGTCGTCTACGATCAGGACGGCAAACAACTGAAGAAATTGAAGAACAGCCAAATTTATGACCAGAGCGCTTATGAGTCGTCAACCTTGTTTAGCGATGACCGATTCAAATATGTCGATCTTTCGCAAACAACGTATCCGTATACTGTTGAATTTGACTATGAGGTAGAGTATAATTACCTGTTTCACATTCCGGGCTTCAGCGTTCTTGACGAAGAGAATATGTCTGTCGTAAATTCATCGTATACGCTAGAATTTCTACCGGGTCTAGCACCACGCTATAAGACAAATAACATCAGCGATAAGCCGTTGACGGGAAAAACTCCAGACGGACTTGATTTTTTAGCGTGGAAGTTTTCTACCGTTAAGCCAATTAATTTTGAAGCGTTGAGCAACAGGTATGAACACATCAGTTGGATTTCTGCTGCCCCATCTCAATTTGAATACGATAATTATGCAGGATCAATGAATACGTGGGATGAATTCGGTCGTTGGATCATTTCCCTAAATACTGGAAGAAGGGAATTGCCAGAAAGTGTTAAGCAGAACTTGAAAAAACTAACGGCTAACCTGAAGACCAACGAAGAGAAAGTGAAGGCTGTCTATGAATACTTACAAGCCAGAACACGCTATGTCAGTATACAGCTTGGTATTGGTGGCTATCAACCTTTTGAAGCTTCAGTCGTAGATCAAACTGGATATGGAGACTGTAAGGCTTTGTCTAATTACACTATCGCCATGCTTGAAGCGATTGGTATTAAGGCAAATTATGTTTTGATAGATGCCGGTGAAAATGCGAGCCCAATTGAAACTGATTTCCCAAGTACACAATTTAACCATGCGATTGCTGCGGTGCCGAATGGAAAGGATACACTTTGGCTCGAGTGCACAAGTCAAACAAATCCATTTGGCTACCAGGGAACATTCACCGGCGACAGAAAAGCTCTGATGATTACCGATGAGGGCGCAAAAATAGTTAATACCTCGCGCTATACTGCGGATGAAAACATCCAGTCACGCATTGCAAATGTTAAAGTAGAATTGTCTGGTGATGCTGCAGCAAAAATTAAAACCACTTATCGCGGCCTTGAATATGAAAACGGTCACCTGAATTTCCTTTTGCAGAGTCAATCGGACGACCAGAAAAAATGGGTTCAAAATCATACAAACATTCCAAGCTTTGATGTCGTGTCGTTCGAAATGAAAGATCATCGTGGCAAAATTCCATCAGCATCTGTTCTCCTCAACTTGTCACTCAAGCGGTATAGCACAGTCAGCGGCAAAAGAATCTTCTTGGCACCCAACCTGATGAACAAGTTTACATATGTGCCAGAAAAAATTGATGTCAGAAAAACTCCATTTAATCTCCGGTCAACTTATACGCATTACGACACGATTAACTTTGAGCTTCCCGAGGGGATTTATCCGGAATTTTTGCCAGATCCAGTTAAGCTTTCAAGTCGTTTTGGAGAATATCATTCAACGTTCACCATCGAATCAGGTAAACTGGTTTACGTTAGAAAACTTAGGATGAACAAGGGTCAGTTTCTGCCTGAGCAATACAAAGAATTCGGTGAATTTTTGAAGAGTATAAACAAAGCTGATAACACAAAAGTTGTCTTTCTGAGCAAAACTTAGGTCTACTTGATCGGTGCGTCTGCTTCTTTCGCCATAATGTTATACACCATTTTGTCAGCTAATGAGGGCAACCACTTGTTCAAGAACACCGCCAGTTTTCCCTGCGTAGTTAATACAAGAATACGTTTCCGTTTAACTGTTGCATTGTAAATATGTCTCGCACATTCTTCCGCTGTCATCATGTTTTCTTCAACGCGCGGCGATTCACCCTGAGAAGTACCATCCTTCGTCAATGATCGCTTGCGAATATTTGAGGCTGTAAATCCTGGGCATGCTGTCAATACGTGCACCCCGGTTTTTAATAATTCTGTCCTCAAGACTTCAAGAAAACCATTTAAGGCAAATTTAGATGCTGAGTAGCCTGTTCGGCCAGGCAATCCACGGAAACCGGCGATTGAAGAAATTCCTATTACAGAACCGTTGTTCTTTTTTATTTCCGGCAAACAGTATTTCGTTGCATACAACACACCATAAAAATTAATGTCCATAACTTTTTTAATGACAGCTAAGTCAACATCCTCGAACAACGCCCTCATGGATATTCCTGCATTGTTAATTAGAATATCGATTTTACCGAACTCCTTAATCGCTGCTTCCGCCATCCCTTTATTATCGGCTTCCACACTCACATCAGCTTGAAATCCAGCAACCGAAATTCCGCGTTGTGTTATGTCACCAACTGCCTTATCGAGTTCAATTTTATTTCTACCGGTGATCAAAATTTTAGATCCCTTTGAACCAAATTCAAAGGCTAACGCTTTACCAATTCCTGACGAGCCTCCGGTGATAACAACCACTTTGTTTTTCATGGGGTTAAAAATAGTAATACTTGATTAACTTGCAGGTGCCAAAAATAGTGGAATGTTTTTTATCCGCCTTCTTTCACGCTTACCGCTATCTGTACTTTATCTTCTTTCTGATTTTCTGTTTTTACCAACGTTCTATATCGTACGGTATAGAAGAAAACTGGTGCAGAAAAATCTCAAGACATCGTTTCCTGAAAAGTCTGCCGAACAACTTTTTACAATAGAAAAACAGTTCTACAAAAATCTTTGCGATTATGCGGTGGAGATGTTGAAGCTTGTTACTATTTCAAAAGAGGAGCTTTCAAAGCGAATGGTTTTCACTCATCCTGAAATACCCGAATCATTTAAACAAAAAAAACAATCCATTCTTTTTCTCGCGTCTCATCAGTTCAATTGGGAATGGTTGCTCACATCCGCGAGCATTAGTTTTCCGATGTCAATAGAGTTTGTTTATCAACCTGTGAAAAGCAAATTCTTCAATGAGCTTTCACTTTACTCACGGTCGAGATTTGGAGCGTTAGGCATTAGGCGAAATGAAGTAGCACGTGAAATCATCAAACGAAAAGAAATGTTGCGCGGCATTGCCACCGTCGCCGATCAATATCCCGGGTACGGTCATGATAAAAAATTTATTGCAACATTCTTGAACCAGGAAACTGCATTTTTTTATGGAACGAATCAGTTAGCTGCTATGACCCAGTATGCTGCCATTTATTATTCCATTAAAAAAGTAAGACGCGGTTATTATGAGGCCTCGCCAGTGATTGTTGCTGAACCCCCGTACGAGAAGTCCAGCGATATAGTGATTGATCACTATGTGAAAGAGGTTGAAAAAACAATTCGAAAATTTCCGGATGGATGGTTATGGTCACATAACCGATGGAAAAAAAGACATCTGCAAAACCCGACTTCCTAAGTCAACATCTGGGCAATGTCATCCTTGGTTAGTTGCTTTACAAAACTTTCCTCTGTGGTTATCAACTCATTGGTAAGTCTGAGTTTCTTCTGTTGAAGTTGAAGAATTTTTTCCTCCACAGTGTTTCTCGTAATGAACTTGTACGTAAAGACTTTTTTCTTTTGACCAATCCTATGCGCTCGGTCTACTGCCTGAGCCTCAACAGCTGGATTCCACCAAGGGTCCAGAATGAATACATAGTCTGCCTCAGTAAGATTCAATCCAAGACCGCCAGCTTTTATTGAGATTAAGAATACTTTCAAATTCGTTTCTCTGTTGAATCGTTCCACTTGTTCTTTCCTGTCGATGCTGGAACCATCCAGGTAAGCAAAATCAATTTTGTTCGCCTTCAAATAAGCCTTTACAAGATCGAGATGCTTTACAAATTGACTGAACACTAACACCTTATGGCCTTCCGCCATCGCATTCTCCAACATGTGCGTAATGTCTTCGAGTTTTCCAGAGTCACCAGCGTATCCTTGTTCAATCATCTTTGGATGGTTTGCCAACTGACGAAGTTTGGTCAGGCCTTCCAGAATCATAAACCTACTGTTGCCCAAACCTTCCTGTTCGATAAGTTTCAGAATTTTTTCGCGATAGTGAGCCTTCACTTCTTCATAGCGCTTTTCCTGCTCTGTAGTCATTACTGAATACTGGATATTTTCAACTTTTTCAGGAAGCTCTGTAGCTACTTGCGATTTGTGTCTGCGAAGTATAAACGGTTTAATGATCGCACCAAGTTTTTTAGAACGCCCTTCATCAGCTCGCTTCTCAATCGGATTCTGATATTCATTTCTAAAGTAAGTCTGGCTACCAAGAATACCAGGGTTAATGAACGACATCTGTGACCAAAGATCAAGTGTTGTGTTTTCTATTGGTGTACCCGTCAAGACGAGCTTATGTCTCGACTTCAATTCACGAACTGCTTTCGCGATGTTCGATGTCGGATTTTTTATTACTTGAGATTCGTCTAGTATTATATAGTTGAAATAAAACTTTGTGAGGATTTCAACATCCAGGCGAGTAATGCCATATGAGGTAAGTACAAGATCATATTTTTCAAACCTGGCGATGTCTTTATTTCGAAGCGTGCCTGTGTAGTTCAGTATCTTTAATCCGGGTGTAAACTTGTTTGCTTCCATTTCCCAGTTATAGATGAGCGATGTCGGCATGATCAACAATGTAGTTCCGGAGCCTGCATCTTTTTCGGCTTGCAGCATCGTGAGTGTTTGCACTGTCTTTCCAAGACCCATGTCATCGGCGAGACATCCACCAAGTTTGTATTCGTTAAGAAATCTTAACCAGTTATAACCAGCTCGTTGGTATGGACGAAGTTCACCTTTAAATCCATCCGGCAACGGATATTGTTTTATTCCGCTAAACGAACTAAGCGATCTAAGCTTTTCGCTGAGATGAACTTTAGCAAGATTTCCTTCTTCAAGCTCCTTAACAAGATTTAAGTGATGCTTACGCAGAACAGGTTTTTCATTTACTCCTTCTGTTTCGCTGAGTGCAAATAAGTCGGCATATTTTGTAAGCCACACTTCAGGAATAATTGCAATCTCCCCGTTCGGTAACTTAAATTCTACTTTGCGTTTTAAAATTAGCTTTCGCAATTCCTTAAATGGAATTTCAAATTCTCCAAAGCGAATCTTAGCATGGATGTCGAACCAGTCAATGTTTTCTTTGACTTCAACTTCGATAATAGCCTTCCCAACAAAATATTTTTTATCCCGGCTTTCGGGCTGACTTACTTCAAATCCGAGGTTTAATAGGTTAACCCTATTTTCATTCAGCCATGAAAACGCTTCTGATTTCGGCACGGCTACTCGAAATCCTTTCATTGGCAAGCCAAGCTTCTGCAGCGTGTGAAGGAAATTCTTTTCGGTATCGGTTTTACGCGTTACGCGATGAAAAATATATCCTCCTTTTTCTTGTTTCTCAACCGTCACACTTACCGGGCCGATGTTGTCTCCGCGAAAGCGATGTTTCCCATATTTGAATGATAGATCAAAAACAATTTTTCCAGATTCGTCGGTGTGGTCATCCGAAGGGATACTATTATCAAAAAGAGAAGGAACGGCTGTTGCCGGGGCAGTGTGTAATTCGGAAATCGTTAAAATAGGATGAGGATCATAAGTGCTTTTGTTGATCTCAAAACCGCTGGCCTCAACATCATCAAACGAAGCAATCAATGGAGCAACGAAACGGTTGTAATATGTCTCTTCTACATTCTTAGGAATGACAACAAATTTTTTGCTGAGGAAAGGGATTAATTTTTTTCCATCCACATGTTTTTCGAAACCGTAAAGTTTTCCATCCAATACCATCCATGCGGGATGTTTGCAAACCAGGTAAGCGGATTCATTTGGAAGGTCAAGTTTCTTTCCTTGATAATATATCGTTGGATAATAATTCGTGTGGTCGTCCGTGCGCATGAAATGGAACTGAATCGTCGCACGTTTTTCAAGCACCTCAATTTTTCTCCATGTGGGCTCGCCATCATTTCCCATTTCGTAAAGCATTTTGCCCTTCAGTTTCTCAAGGACTTTCGCTCTCCGCTTTTCCATATAATCCTCAATCTGTTCCTGAATCAACTCGTTGCCTTTCGATTTGTCGTAAGTCTTCGTGAGAAACTCTTCTGGCTTGATGATCTTCGTTGAAAATTTTTTTACGATGGCATCCTGTTGCATGGAGTCCATTATCTCAATGAGTTCGAAATCACGATCGTCTAAACCGCGTGTAAACTCACGTGCATTCTTCGTTGAGATGTTCTGATGTTGATATGTTAGCTTGCCCTTTTCATCCAAATGCACGATGTAGGATTCGAAAATAAATCCCAGGTATTCGTGCTGATACAGCGAATAAATGATCTGAAATGGTTGTGAGGCAGAGACTTTCATGTAAATCTGGCCTTTTTAAAGGAAACAGAATCACCAAGTTAAGTAATCCTGCACATAAAATTGTTACATTTTCCGAGAGAAAGGTACATAGAACTTACAGCTGTCCGGCCTCTGGAAATCGCGAAGCAACCTTGGCGGGATAGGCTGAGATGAGAAATGTTACGATAGAGACCACGGCAAGGGTTGAGACAAAATCAATTACTCGAACTTTTATAGGATAGCCTTGTGTGACTGATGTTACCATACCCATGGATATGATACCATATTTCATTTGCAAAAAACAAAACGCACCACCGAGTATCAAGCCGAGCAGAGCTCCAGAGAAGGCAATTAATGCGCCTTCGGTGATAAAGATTCTTGAGATTTGTTTTGCATCTGCCCCCATGGCAGAGAGAATGGAAATATCTTTCTTCTTGTCAAGCGCGAGCATCATTAGACTGAAAAAAATATTGATCGATCCAATAAGCAACAAAAGTGTCAGCGCGAGAAATGTGAACAGTTTCTCCATTCTCAGAAGCTTGTAAAGATCCTGGTGTTGTTCCTGGTGATTCAAAACTGTGAACGCATCGCCAAGTTTATTTTGTAATTCCTCCTCCACCGCGAAAACAGAAAATTCGGGTTTTGTTTTTATTTCGAGCGATGTGCGCTTGTCTCCATAATTCAAAAGGTCCTGTGCAAAATCAAGCGGAACAATAATGTAGTTCTCGTCAAAGTTTTGAACGATGGAGAATACTCCTCCCACCGTGATTGTTTTTTTTGAATAAAGCTTTGATGGATCCAGGCCGGCAGATTTTACGTTCTGAATATAAAAAACCTGCAGCGGATAAAGAGGCTCATTCACCGCGATCGACAATTTATATTGAACGCCTTTTCCCACAATTGCATAATGGATTCCTTTTTCCTTTAATGCGAGCTTTCCATCTGTCATTGCTTCAGCAGGAATTCTTTTTTGCTCCAGAAAACTGTCGCTGACGCCTTTGAGTGTTACAATCTGATTTGCATCTCTATAGCGAACATATGCGTAATCTTCAATTACTTCCGTTACTACATCAACACCGGGCGTGTTTTTGATTTTTTTAAGGAGGGCATCTGTTGCCACAAATGATTTTCCTTGTGTTGCGTGAATTTTGATTTCAGGATCAAATGAATTGTTCAGGGATTGAAGAAGCTCTTCAAGCCCGTTGAAAACTGAAAGCACTATAATCAAGGCGGCCGTAACAAATGCGACTCCCCCCATCGAAAGAATCGAAATGATGTTGATGAAGTTTGTTTTCCGTTTCGAAAACAAGTAACGCCTGGCAATGAAATAGGAAAGATTCAATGGCTTTGCGTGAATTATTTTGGATCAGTTTTGTCAGGTGGCGGAATATGCAGATTCTTAAGCAGGTCATCCATCCGCTGGGCGCTTTCTTCAAGCTCGTCAAGAATAAAAATTAGCTCCGGTACAATCCTTACCTGCTTCCGTATCTTATCGCCCAACGCTTTTCGTATTTCGCTCTTCCGATGATTAATGTTTTCAAGAGTTTTCTGCTTGTCCTTAGCCAGAGTCATGCTTAGAAATATTTTTGCAACGCTTAGATCGGGACTCACTTTTACGTCAGCAACTGAAATGAACGCGTTGTCAAGAATCCCTCTCTTGTCTCTCTGGAAAATATCGCTGAGCTCTTTTTGTATCAGTCGACTAAATTTTTGTTGCCTCGTTGTCCCCGCCATAATTGCAATGATTACGTGCGAATGAAAGATTAACCGTAATAAAAAACAATAGATTACACTTTAAACTTAACAAATACTGCTCTATTTTTCCGGCTTATCCAAAATCCGCGCCATTGCTCCAATACTTTCGAATTAATGATCCTTATCGCCTCATAGGAGTCCTGGTACTGTTGATTGCCTTCTACGCTCCACTTTTTATCGATTCTCCGGAGTACACTTTCCTGGAACTAAAAAGTATGATTATCGGGGAGAGGCTCAACGAGGATCACAAAATGTATGTTGGTGTGGTAGACAACACGGCACCGTTAGCTGCATGGATAAATGAAACCGCTGATTCAGCCTTCGGTCGTGCTGTTTTGCCAAGGCATATTATTTCATTTTTGCTTATCATCATTCAAGGCGCTCTTTGGGGCATCATCCTCATTTCGCGAAAGGCCTTCACGGAGAATACTTATGTTCCCTCTTTTATTTTTTGTCTGCTCACGCTAATGAGTTATGATATGCTGGCATTGTCCGGCGAACTGATTGGCATAACCTTTTTAATTTTCGCGCTTAATAATTTGTTTGTTGAAATTGAATTCCGCGTGCAGCGCGATGAAATTACGTTCAACCTCGGGCTCTTCATTGGGATCGCATCGCTGTTTTCGTTCGGCTACATTGTCTTTCTGTTCTGTGTTCTTACGGCTCTATTCCTTTTTACCAGAAGCTCTCCACAAAAATTCCTGCTGGTAACGTTTGGGTTTCTATTGCCGCACTTGTTGTTCTGCAGCATATCATTCCTGAACGGTTCCTTAAGCAAAGTCTGGGACTATTATTACGCGTCAAACCTTGGTGTTTACCGTCAAACTTTCGCCTCAACACAAACACTTTTGAGTTTGCTTGCCTTGCCAATTTTTTATTTCGTGTTGTCGCTGTTCATGCTTCAGCGCGAAGCAAGATTCAGTAAATATCAATCACAGCTTCTCCAGGTAATGTTTTTATGGATTGGATTTTCTATAGTGTATTTACTCTATTGCAAAAATCTTCGGCCTCAACATCTCATCGTTTTCATTCCTGCGTTGGCTTTTCTTTTCTCCCACTTTTTCTTGTTAATAAGGAGAAGGCGCTATGCTGAAATTAATTTTTGGATACTGATAATTGGAATGCTTTCGCTCGGATACTTAGCGCGATACAACAAGCTTTCATCGGTGGACTATTCGCGTCTGGTTGTTTCCCAGGCATTGGTTGAACACCTGCCCTCAAACAAAAAGATTCTTGTACTAGAAAATAATCTCGGATATTTCCGCAACAACCGGCTGGCCACACCTTATCTTAATTGGTCTCTGGCGGAAAAAACCTTTCGCAATCCGCAGTACTATGAAAATATCACTGACGTGTATGAATCGCTAAAATCGGATAAACCGGATTTGATTGTCGATAAAGAAAATTTAATGCTGCCGTTTTTTGAGAGAATACCAGAGCTTAAGAGCTCGTATAAACGACTTGGAAATTTTTATCAGCGATCGGCTAGCAACTGATTTTGTCCACCCGCTTTCCATGACGGCCACCTTCAAAGTTTGCGCGAAGGAATTTATCAGTAATTTTTTCGGCTATATCGTAGCCAACAAACCTGGAAGGAAGACAAAGTACATTCGCGTTGTTGTGTTGACGCGCTAAAGATGCCAGCTCTTCAGTCCAGCATATTGCCGCACGAATTCCCTGGTGCTTGTTCGCAGTAATTGCCACACCGTTAGCGCTTCCGCAAACCAAAATTCCGAGATCGAATTCTTTTTTTTCAACCGCATTTGCTACCGGGTGTGCGAAGTCAGGATAGTCCGCAGACTCAGTGCTGTATGTTCCAAAATCCTTTACCTCGTAGTGATTCGCACTAAGCCATTTTTTTAACAGCTCCTTATATTCGAATCCAGCATGGTCAGCTCCAATAGCAATTTTCATCACGTTGCACTTTGTTGTTCTTCTTTCAGTCGCTCTTCCGCCTCTTCCTTGGCTTTCTTTCTCACCACGTTCGCCGATATCAAAATACTTATTTCATATAACAAGTACAACGGCAATGAGATTAATGCCTGACTTAACGGATCAGCAGATGGCGTAACAATAGCTCCAATAATAAGAATGATCACAATCGCATGTTTGCGATACTGGCGCAAAAATGCCGGGGTTACAATGCCAATTTTCGTGAGGAAGAAAATTACAACAGGCAATTGAAATAAAACACCACTTCCAAAAACCACACCGACAATTGTTCCAACATAAGAAGTGATGTCGAATTCATTCACGATCATATCACTGATTCTGTAGTTTGCCAGAAAGGAAATCATAATCGGAGCCATAATATAATAACCAAACAAAACACCCGTGAGGAACAAAAACGAAACAGCGGCAACTGCACCGCGTGAATTTTTTCTTTCACGATTATAAAGTCCTGGCCTGACAAATCTCCACAATTCCCAAACTACATAAGGAAAAGCGATGATCAACCCAATGACAACGGAAGCAGTTATGTGCATGGTAAACTGCCCCGTCATATACCGGCTCTGAACTTTAAATGGAATCTCGTCAACGCAAAACGCTTCTTTCGATCCCACTAACTCGCCTAGTGCACACAACCACCGAAAAGTGGGGAAGTCAACACGCGCAGGAGCAAAAACGATGTTGTGAAAAATCCATGGGGCCATGATGAATGCACCAATAGTGAAAACGAGAATGGCAATAAGAGATCTTACCACGTGCCACCTTAATTCCTCGAGGTGGTCTAAAAAACTCATTTCTCTTTCTTCAATCGGCTCCTGATCTAGCGGCATGATTCGTTAACGTTTTTGAATAACTGAAAACCTAATACAACGGAAACTTCTCCATAAACCGGTTTACTTTTCTCTTGATGGACTTCAGGTGTTTTTGATCGGCTGGTTTTTGCAAAGCTTCGTCAATCAAGTCGACAACCTTTGTCACGTCTTTGTCCATGAGGCCCCGAGTTGTAATGGCAGGTGTGCCGATCCGCATTCCACTTGTAACCATAGGAGATTGCGTATCGAATGGAACCATATTTTTGTTGATGGTGATGTCGGCCTGAATCAACGCTTCTTCTGCCTGTTTGCCCGTAAGGTTTTTTGAACGAAGGTCGATCAGCATCAAATGATTGTCTGTTCCTCCTGAAATGATCTTATATCCCTTCGCCACAAAAGCTTCTGCCATCACTTTTGCGTTCTTCGCTACCTGTACGATGTATTCAAGATACTCGTCAGACAATGCCTCCTGAAATGAGATCGCTTTTGCTGCAATCACATGTTCGAGAGGACCTCCTTGTGTTCCTGG
>CBQWHS010000011.1:0-16912 GCA_967728665.1 uncultured Chryseosolibacter sp.
GGGCAATTGCGGCAATGCTGGGATTCGCGCTGTTTCTGAAAATGTCTAATGGTGCAACCTATTCAGTTGTTCCCTTTATCAATCAAAAAGCAATTGGAACAGTTTCAGGAATCGTAGGAGCGGGAGGAAATGTCGGAGCGGTGCTTGCCGGTTTGTTATTTAAATCCGAGAGTCTCTCCTATCGTGAGGGTTTACTGATCATCGGAGCTGTAGTTATCGTTGTTTCCATCATATCATTCTTACTCAGTCTTCCAAAAATAAAAACAGACGCTATTGCTTCACCGGAATTTCAGTCCAACCAGGAACTGAAAGAATCACTTACACTCGCACCTTCAATGAACAAAAATTATTCTCCGAATTCCGAAAGCTAGAAAAACAAAGAAACGAAAAGGTGACCCGATACCAGGTGTCGTATGTCACAAAAACAAAAGTCCCCTTTCAGAACCGGTAATTCCTCGAGGGGACAAACATTAGCTGTAACACTAATCTTCAAATGTATGAATAAGAAATTTTACTCACTAATAATTTTGATCATCGGCAGCCTCTGCGCAGTCACGCAGACGTTCGCCCAATTAACTATCTCCGGCCAGGTAAGAACGCGTTCTGAACATCGCGCTGGTCAGGGCACACTTTCACTGAAGGATACGGTGCCTGCATTCTTCACTTCTCAGCGAACACGTCTGAACGTTGGGTTCAGCGCTCACCGAATTAAATTATTTACCGCGTTACAAGATGTGCGGGTTTGGGGGCAGGATGCATCTTCTATTAATCGCATCACAACAGATACTTATGACGGACTAATGCTTCACGAAGCCTGGGCTGAAATCAGCCTTGTCGATACCGGAAAAGTTGTCAAAAATTTTACGCTTAAAGTTGGGCGGCAGGAATTAGTCTATGATGATGTGCGCCTGTTAGGAAACCTTGATTGGCTTCAACAAGCGAGAAGACATGACGCAGCTGTGTTGAAATTTGATCACAAAGGATGGACTGCTAACCTCGGTGCCGCTTTCAACCAAAATGCAGAACGCAAGTCGAATAATATTTATAACGGAGTGCCTACCGGCTATGCCGCATCCACGAACGGCATGCAATCCATGTATAAATCGTTAGAGTTTCTTTACATCGCTAAGAAGTTGCACTTCGGAAATATTTCATTTCTCACTGTTAAAGATGATTTCAGCAAGTTTCATTTCGCTCCTGCAGATGTTGATAAGAAAACGCCTATTTACGAACAAGGGGTATGGAGTCGCATTACGACCGGTGTGAATTTCTTTGGAACCGCGGTGCGCAAAATTGCTTTCGCGGCAAGCGCATTTTATCAGGGTGGACATTATCGTGAAGGAACTTCACTTGACGAATATCTTCTTTCTGCTTCTGCGATGTACTCAGTAGGCAGAAAATTCAGCGTTGGACCCGGTGTTGATGTTACCTCTGGTAATAACGGAACTGATCCCTCGAAAAAATTTCAGCGTTTTGATCCGCTCTATGGAACCCCACATAAATTCTGGGGATATATGGATTATTTCTATGTGGCCGATGGCTTTGGATCCAATGGTCTTGTTGATACTTACCTAAAAGCAAAATACAAAGCGAAAGATAATCTCACGCTTTCGTTGGACGCCCACCAATTCGCATTGCCAAATGCTGTATTTGATGAATCCGGGTTTGCCATGAAAAAAACACTTGGGCAGGAACTGGACTTCGTGTTCAATTATGCAATGACCAAGGTGATCACATTTGAAGGAGGCTATTGCACGCTGCTTGGCACTTCAACACTTGCTTCTTCTAAGGTAAAAAATGTGAAGAACGCGGATACCTCCGCCAACTGGGCGTACCTCATGATTTCGATCAAACCAGAAATGATTATCAAAAACTAAGAACATGAAAAAAACAAAGAAGATATATACTGTGGGATTAAGAGCGTTGTTAATTCCAGTTCTGTTAATTGTATTGTCGGCCTCTTCGAATCGCGTGGTCGATAAAGAAGTCATTCGCATTGGTTTCATACCCCTTACGGATTGTGCGCCAATCATTATGGCGAAAGAGCTGGGGCTTTTTCAGAAGTATGGTGTAAATGTTGAAGTTACAAAAGAAGCTTCATGGGCAAACGTTCGAGACAAACTGCTGACGGGAGAATTGGATGCAGCGCATTGTCTTTTTAGCATGCCATTTTCAGTTTATACAGGTGTAGGTGGTAAGGAAGGTTCGGAAATGCGTGTAGCCATGGTGCTGAATAACAACGGGCAGGCCATTACACTGTCAAAAGATTTCTGTGGGAAAGTCGGATTCAAACAAACGGCAAAAGTCGCAGGAGTTGTTGCTAGTAAGCTAAAGGCTGATAAAGAAGTAACATTCGCCATGACTTTTCCTGGTGGAACACATGACATCTGGTTGAGAAACTGGTTGGCGGCTGCACGGGTAAGTCAAAAAACTTCAAAGATCATCACTATTCCTCCTCCGCAAATGGTTGCCAATATGAAAGTTGGAAACATGGATGGCTATTGCGTAGGTGAGCCCTGGAACGGTGTAGCAGTAAAACAAGGCATTGGTTTTACCGAAATATCAACACAAGACATCTGGAAACACCATCCTGAAAAAGCACTTGTTGTCAACAAGAATTTTTCTGACAAGAGAAGAGAAGATCTTAAGCTCGTGATGAAAGCAGTGCTTGAAGCATGCCGTTGGCTTGATAGCCGTGCAAACCGTAAGAAGGCTGCTGACATCATCGGACGTGCATCGTATGTCAATGCACCTGCGGACGTGATCGAAGCAAGGTTGATGGGAGATTATAATCTTGGATGTGATCAAGGTATGGAAATCTATCGCGATGACTACATGTTGTTCCACCGCAATGGAGAAACAAACTTTCCACGGAAGTCACATGCTATTTGGTTTATGAGTCAGTATGTAAGATTCGATTATTTGAAAGAGTCTCCGGATTACAAATCCATCGCTGATAAACTTATCCTTACGGACTTGTATAAAGAAGTCGCAGCAAGCATGAACGTGAAGGTTCCCGATGATGACATGAAGCCTTTCTCACT
Source organism: uncultured Chryseosolibacter sp. (assembly GCA_967728665.1). Classification (GTDB taxonomy): domain Bacteria; phylum Bacteroidota; class Bacteroidia; order Cytophagales; family Cyclobacteriaceae; genus Chryseosolibacter. The sequence continues at coordinate 3,045 of CBQWHS010000011.1, forward strand.
TGAGATAGATAAGGTGAAATTTGATCCCGCTAATCCTTCGGAATATTTAAAAGCAATTGACGGAGTATTTCAATAATTATGGCGCTCACAACAGTAATCACTAAAGAAAAGCCAGGTGCGGATGATGCGAACAGCATCACCGCCCGCTTTTTTCAAAATGCAAAATTGTATTTGCTTGATTTTTTATACATCACTACGGGCTTTGCCGTGCTCCTCGGCATGTGGCATGCGATCAGCCTGATAACGAAAGGAGAACTTCCGACACCATTTGCAACGCTGAGCGTTTTGTATGATATGGTCCGTGATCCATTCTACGACTATGGGCCAAACGACAAAGGAATTGCATTGCAACTCGGTAGCTCATTACTCAGAGTATTTACAGGATTCATGATCGGCTCTTTACTCGCGATACCGGCAGGCATCTTCATGGGCGCAAGTTCCATCGGAAGAAAGATCTTTTATCCTATCGTTCAGCTATTAAAACCTGTGTCACCGTTAGCATGGTTTCCGATTGGCCTTGTTGCCTTTCAATCCGCTTCGCATGCAACCATTTTTATTATTGTAATCACTTCGCTGTGGCCAACATTGATTAACACAGCTTTCGGAGTGTCATCCATTCCACAGGACCATAAGAATGTTGCGAAAGCGTTTGGATTCTCAACATGGAAATACATCACAAAAATTCTTGTTCCGTATAGTTTGCCACACATCATCACTGGACTTCGGTTGAGTATTGGCGTTGCATGGCTGGTGATTGTAGCTGGCGAAATGCTCAGTGGAGGAATGGGAATCGGATTTTTTGTTTGGGATAGCTGGAATGCTCTGAGTCTTGAAAAAGTGATCTCCGCGATCCTTATCATCGGCATTGTTGGACTTATCCTGGACAAAGGCTTTTCGGTTTTACAAAAGAAAGTAACGTTCTCAGCATAAACATTAAACGCTATGAGCTACTTAAAAATTTCAGATTTAGAAGTGTCCTTCAAGTCGACGAAGGGAAAATATGTGGCTGTTCGCGACATCAATTTCAATATTGAAAAAGGACAGATCATTTCTATCATCGGCCATTCCGGTTGCGGAAAGTCGACTATCATGAACGCCATTGCAGGAATGTTAAAACCGAGTCGTGGCAAGGTAATGTTGAATGGAAAAGAAATTAAAGATCCAGGGCCTGATCGCGGAATCGTATTTCAAAATTATTCGCTTCTGCCTTGGCTGACGATCTACAAAAATATTTATGAAGCCATTGATGCGGCTCTTCGAACGGAAACGAAAAAAGAAAAGCATGAACGTGTTGAACGGTTTCTCAGAATGGTAAATCTCTGGGACCACCGTGAAAAATATCCGAGTCAGTTATCCGGCGGAATGAAACAACGCGTAGCCATCGCCAGAGCGTTCGCGATCGATCCGGAAGTTTTATTACTTGATGAACCATTCGGAGCGCTCGATGCTCTCACCAAAGCTTCTCTTCATATTGAATTGCTCAAACTGTGGAACATTACGCACCGAAGCAAAACAATTATCATGGTAACACATGATATCGAAGAGGCAATTTTTCTGTCCGACAGAATTGTAGTGATGAACAACGGACCCGCTTCTACTATTCGTGAAATTGAAGACGTTCACTTGCCACGTCCTCGTAACAAAAAAGAAACTGTAAATCTACCAGAGTATAAAATAATCCGTGAAAGACTACTCAACCTGTTGGTGGAGAAAGTCGTGATTGATGATTCAGATTTATACAAAGAAGAACAAGCGGCCTAAATTTTTGGAATTGTAAATTTGATCGAGTGAAGGATAGCAAAGAGGAGATACTAAGAACAACGTGCTCGTATTGTGGAGTTGGTTGTGGCATCGTGATTAAAAAGGATCGGAAGAATAATCTGATACTTGAAGGCGATCCCGACCATCCTGTAAACAAAGGAATGCTGTGTTCCAAGGGAATGAATCTTCACTATGCCATGCAGGACAGAAGTGATCGCTTGCTGTTTCCGGAAATGCGCTGGAGTCGAAGTCATCCTATGCAACGTGTTTCATGGAGCGATGCCATGAAAAGAGCAGCAGGAGTTTTTAAATCATTGATTAAAACTTACGGCCCCGATTCTGTTGGGTTTTATGTTTCGGGACAATGTCTCACAGAAGAGTATTACATCGCCAATAAACTGGTTAAAGGATTTCTAGGCACAAATAACATTGATACAAATTCCAGGCTTTGCATGAGCAGTGCCGTATCTGGTTATGTAAAAACATTGGGGGAAGATGCTGTTCCTGTTTCATATGACGACATCGAACTTGCGGACTGCTTTTTTATTGCAGGAGCAAATCCCGCCTGGTGTCATCCGATTCTCTTCCGGCGAATGGAAGCTCACAAGCAGAAAAATCCAAACGTAAAAATTGTCGTTGTCGATCCACGAAAGACACAGACATGTTCTGCTGCGGATTTGCATTTGCAGATCATGCCAGGCACAGACATTTATCTATACCACGCCATCGCCAGAATTCTCATTGAAAATGGCGAAGCGGATTATACGTTCATAAAAAATCACACAGACGACTTCGAAAAATACCGCGAGTCCGTATTTGCATTCACTGTCGATGAAGCGGCAACTTATTGCGGCGTCAGCGTAAGTGACATCCGACTTGCAGCATCCTACATCGCGAACGCAAAAGGATTTTTAACACTCTGGGCCATGGGGCTAAACCAGAGCGTTATCGGTGTTAACAAAAATGTTGCGCTGATCAGTCTGAACTTACTCACCGGCCACATCGGTAAACCTGGATCCGGCCCGTTCTCGTTGACAGGCCAACCCAACGCAATGGGTGGACGCGAAGTTGGTGGCTTATCAACCATGTTGGCCGCGCATCGAAATATTTTGAATCCCGCGCATCGCGAAGAGGTTGCTCGATTCTGGAAAGTTGAAAACATTTCCGACAAGCCAGGATACACTGCCACACAAATGATCGAAGCGTTAGAAAGTGGAAAGCTCAAGGCGCTTTGGATTATTTGCACCAATCCGCTAGTCAGTTGGCCGGATGCGAGACGAGCAGAGGCAGCGTTATCAAAAGCAAAATTTGTAGTCGTTCAGGATATTTCAAATCGATCGGATACGTTGGCGTTTGCTGATTTGATACTCCCAGCAGCAGGACATTTTGAAAAAGAAGGAACCATGACAAACTCCGAAAGGAGAATCACGCACCTTGAAAAAGTCATGGACCCACCTGGGGAATCGATGGCAGACGCGGATATTCTTTGCATGTTCGCCAAAGAAATGGGCTTTCATGGATTTGATTTCAATTCGCCCGCTGAGATCTACGAGGAATACACACAACTCACGCGAAACACCAACATCGATATCAGTGCGCTAACATATTCAACGTTAAAAAAACTTCGTTCAGTTCAATGGCCAGTAACCGAACAACAACCTGAGGGAACGCCACGACTCTTTTCAGATCATAATTTCTTTACTGAAAATAAGAACGCAAAATTTCATTCGCTTCCTCCCGAAAATAATTCAGAGCCTCCGACAGAGGAACTTCCACTGGTGCTTACCACCGGGCGAATTCGTGATCAGTGGCACACGATGACAAAGACTGGAAAAGTCAACAGACTGAGACAGCACATTAATAAACCGTTTTTAGAAATCCATCCGGCCGATGCAGAAGCACGGCAGCTTGAAGATGGAGATATCGCAATCATTAAAAATGGACTGGGTGAAGTTCAAGTACGTGCAAAGGTTACGGACGACATAAAAAAAGGTGTTGTATTTCTGCCGATGCACTGGGGGAAAATATTATCCGGTGATCTTGCACGTTCGAATAATCTGACCACGATGCTGGTTGATCCGATTTCTAAAGAACCGGATTTTAAATTCAGTCGTGTTGAAGTTGCTCGATACATTAAACCAAAAGAAAAAATAATCATTGCCGGTGCAGGTGCAGCGTCTTACCGTTTCATTTGTGCATATCGCGCGCTCAACACAACGGATGAGTTGCTCGTAATTTCAAAAGAAAAAGATCCGTTTTACAATCGCGTATTGCTTCCCGAGTATGTCAACGATGGACTCCGTTGGGAAAAACTTCAGAAATTTGCCAATGGAGAATTTGAAGAACTCAATGTGGCGCTTGAAACTGAAAATGAAATTATCTCTATTAACCGAAAGGAAAAATTTGTAGTTGATCGCCATAAGCGTAAGCATCATTATGATCGATTGATCCTTGCCACCGGAAGCCGTGCGAATATTCCAAAGGATGCACCGGTTCATCTTCCTAACGTATTTACGATGCGAACGCGCGGAGATGCTGACCGGTTGAAACAATATCTCAAACCTGGTGGTCACGTCCTTATTGTCGGTGGTGGTCTGCTCGGTGTTGAACTTGCTGTGGCGCTTCGCGAAATTGAAATAGAAGTCTCGATACTTCAACTTGGAAGCCGGTTAATGGAAAGACAAATTGACAACCTCGCAGGCGAACTTTTGCTTGAATATATTGAAGAGAAAAATATTACGGTCTATATGAATGACCAGCTTCAGACTGTTAACGCCGGAGCAACTGAGAATCTAGCGATCGCGTTACGAAGCGGTAAACAATTCAGTGCAGAAGCTCTCGTGTACGCAGTTGGTACGAGGCTTAATATTGAATTCGCACAGGAGGCAGGTGTCGAAAGTGCTCGTGGCTTGATCGTCAACGATTGTCTTCAAACAAGTGATCCGAACATTTTTGCTATCGGTGAAATTGCAGAGCATCGTGGAAATGTTTTGGGGATTACATCTGCTGCCGAAAAACAAGCTGATGTTCTAGCCAATTATATCCATGGTGATCCTCAAAGCATTTACGAAGGTGCTGTTCCTATGAACATTCTGAAATTATCCGGCCTTGATTTGTGTTCAATTGGGATTGCCGATCCTCCACCTGCCAGCAACGAATATGAAGAAATATTATTCATCGATAAAGCTCAACGTTATTACAAAAAATGTTTGATCAAAGACGATCGGTTAGTAGGTGCAGTCCTTGTTGGTGATAAAAGTGAATTTGCGGAATTCAAAACTCTCATCGAAGACCAGATTGAGCTTTCTGAGCGAAGGATAAAATTATTGCGTTCAGGCAAAACAGGTGAGCCCGTCATCGGAAAACTTTTGTGTACATGCAACCAGGTCGGAAGTGGTAATATTCAAAAGCTGATCGAAGGTGGTTGTAATTCATTGAATGAAATATGTCAGCGGTCTGGAGCAGGATTAGGGTGCGGAAGCTGCAAGCCGGAGATTCAGCAAATGTTGCGGAAAAGTTCAGTTCATGTGTAAGCAAGTTGGGAAATGAAGGAATCAAACGGATCAGTCGATATTTTTAAGAAGCGGAAAAAGTTAACTTACGCTTCCGAATCTCTACCCGATATGTCCGAGCAAACAGCTACCCAGCGCAAAAGCGATTTAATCCGTGTTTTCGTCAAAGGTGGTTTTCTGTCTCCCGCAGATCTTTTGAAGATCATGGAAATTTCAAAATCACTGGGAAATAATTTCATTCACTTCGGCTCTCGTCAGGATATTATGTTTCCATCACGCGGCGCGAATGAAGAGAAATTGCGTGCAGCATTCAAGGAAATTGGAATTGATTATGAAGTGGGGAGTGATCAATCGATACACCAAAATATTGTAACCTCTTATGTGGCCGTCAATGTTGTTGAAACCACTCGTTGGGTAAAAGAGGATACATACAATGTGTTGATCGATAGCTTTGACTATAAGCCGAAGTTAAAGATCAATATTGTCGATCCCGCGCAAAGTATGGTTCCTCAGGTTACCGGTGAGCTGAATTTTATCGCATCGAAGGAAGAAAATTACTGGTACCTGTATATTCGTGATCCCCGCAAGGGAAATATTATTGAATGCTGGCCACGATTGATTTTCGCTCAGGACATTCCAAAAATCTGTAAGGAGCTTGAGAGTATTTTTCTTGAGCTACTGCCCTTCACAACAGAGATGTTGCACATGGTGCTGCGAAACAATAATGTTCGGATCAACTATAAACCAATCACAGAAAAACTTTCTTTTGCACAGCATAATATTCCCTACTATGAAGGGTTAAATGCAATGCAAAACAATCAGTACTGGCTCGGCTTGTATTGGAGAAACAATCAATATGATATTGACTTCCTGAGTGCTGCTTGCAGACTTTGCCAGGAAACCAATATCAGCAAGATCAACATCATTCCATGGAAAGCATTTATCATAAAGGGGATTCGAGCAACTGACAGGTTACGATGGGAAAAGTTGATGGGAAAATTTGGTATCAACGAACGACATTCTTCTCTCGAATTGAACTGGCATTTGCCGGTTGTTGATCCTGAAGCTCTCGAGTTAAAACGATTTTTAGTCAGGGAACTTGATCAGCAAGATATCAGCACACATGGTTTAACATTCACAATCAAAACAAAACGTGAGATGTTTTACTTTACGTCAATTGTGATTGAGAAAGTGAACAACACAACTTCGACCGATTTATATAATATTCTCTACGCCAAGAATTTCAATCCGAACACGATAACGTATCATTCATACGCCAAGAATGTAAAAAAAGGAATTATTCCTGCGTTGCTCATCGAGCTTAGTAAGCTATATTTTCGACAATTGAATCCGGATCGCGACGTAACTGAAGAAATAAAACCTGAGGAACACTACAAACACTCAGAATCGACAGCCTATCAATGCCCCAACTGCCTGACGATTTACGACGAGAAGTTTGGAGACGTTGACGCAGGAATTAAAGCAGGTACGAAATTCAAGGATTTGCCATCGCATTACAAATGCCACGTCTGTGGCGAAGCAAAACAATATTTTAACAAAATTTGATTTAGAGATTGGAACTTGGACCAATTCAAGTCAAACTAAGATTTCGCATCGTGATGGCGATGCTTCTAAAGGTCATGGCTATCTTTAGAATGAATTAAACATTGACGCTTATGAGGAAAAATCTCATGCTTGGGCTACTGGTGACGGCCTGGACTGTTGCTATTGGTCAATCTAATTCAAACCTGGCTTATCGACCATCGTTTTCCGCTGTTGTTGTTAGTAGTGTTGCAACATCTTCAAAGTGGTATGCAAATGTTTTTTCAATGGAAGAAAAACAACGAATGGCAGAGGCGAACAACTATTCTATTGTCATGCTTAAGTCAAACGTGATGGAACTTGAGCTACTGGAATTAAATGGAGCCGTGAAAAGAAAGGACGTTCTTGCTTCCAAGACTGCAGGGACACAAATTGAAGGGCTTTTTAAAATTGGATTCGAAGTAGAGAATATGGATGAGTGGATAAAGCGTCTTCGTGGTTTAGGGATTGAAATTCCTAATGTGTGGACGGATCAAAAAACCAAGAAGAGAAACTTCATCATCGCTGATCCCGATGGTAACTTGATTCAATTTTTTGAAAAATAGATCTGCACCAATCTACTTCGAAATAATTTCAACAGCGGAAATTTTCTCAGGAAACCAAATGCTCATCTCTCCTTCACCACGGTGTGCCCATGCATAATAAGGAATGGCTACAAAAGGTTGCATGACCGTTCCGACGGAATTTTTATCAGCGTCAACTTTAATGGACGGCACTTCACTTTTTATAACTGTAACTCCATTTAGAAGCTCTGGTTTGAATTCACTCTTAAAGGATGTAGTTATCGGGATAACAATGTTGCTGGTAAGACCATTGTTGTCGGACCACTCGCCACAATAAACCAATGGCCCTCTTTGGAGGGCAACTTTACCAACGTTATTGACAACTTTTTCGTTTGATGTTATTTTGCGGACGTCCATCGGCAAATTCATTTCAATACGATCATTCTTTTGCCACTTCCTCATTAGAACAGCGTATCCATTTTCAATTGTATACTCAACAGGCTTTCCGTTGACTGTAATGGCAACTGCATTATTATTTTTTTCCTTGAATGAATAAAGATCAGAAGCGACCACCTCATTACGTGCCCATCCGGGAATTCGCAGCAAAATTGAAAACTCCGTTGGAGTTGTTGGTGTAACTTTGAAAGATAATAAGCCATCCCATGGATAATTATTTTCCTGAATCATCTGGACATTATTTTTCGCAATTGCGACAGTCGCGTTGCTCGATGCAAACAGATTAACATACAATGCGTTTTCTTTCACTGCGTACATGTATCCTGGCACCGATGGAATAAGTCGCGTGATGTTTGTAGGACAACAGGAGCAAGTAAACCAGCCTGATCTCTTACCTTCTTTATCATTATGACTGAAATGGTTGTTGATCTCCATCGCATTTGTATAGAAAAATGATTTTCCATCCATGCCAACACCAGAAAGAAGTCCGTTGTAGAGAGAGCGTTCAAGAACATCAATGTATTTCGAATCGCCATGCAGCTGAAACATGCGTTGATTCCAGTATACGTTAGCAATGGCTGCGCAAGTCTCGTTATACGCGGTGGCATTTGGCAATTCATAATTGTCTCCAAAACGTTCGCCATCTCCTACGGCTCCCACTCCTCCCTGAACGTAAAGTTTCTTGCTAACAACGTTATCCCAAATCTTGTCAATGGCATTTAGAAATTGCTGATCACCAGTTAATGCGGCAACATCCGCGACCGCAGAGTACAAATATCCAGCTCTCACCGCATGACCAATCGCCTCATCTTGTTTTACAACCGGCTTGTGATCTTGCCAATACGCACCATTCTTAAATGGGTCTTTACTTGTGGAGTCATAGCCTTTGTAATGTCCACGCTCATCGACAAAATATTTTGCAGTCTCTAAATATTCTTTCTTGCCAGTAATCCGATATAATTTTACCAATCCCATTTCCACAACTTCATGGCCGGGCGCAACGTGTTTCTTGTCGTAGCCAAAGACTGAACATACCAGGTCTGCATTTTTTAAAGCGATGTTCAATAAATTCTTTTTGCCCGTGGCGAGGTAGTGTGCTGCGGCCGCCTCATACAAGTGCCCCGAATTGTAAAGCTCATGACTTAGCTCACGCTCTTTTTCCCAACGCTCTTTACCAACCCATTTATGTGTATGCAGTGGATCGATTGTGCGCGCCGTGTATAAATATCCATCGGGTTCCTGCGCTTTTCCAATAATTGTGATCATTGAATCTACATAGAGATCCATTTTTTTATCCGGTATCAACGCCATTGAAAACGAAGCACCTTCAATTGTTTTATAAATATCGGTATCATCAAAAGGATAGACAGTGCAAAACTTTCCGGATTTTGCTGCAGCCATCTCAAAATTCTTAACACGTCCAGTGCTTTCACATCTTTCGAACGAAGCTGGTATTGTGACTAAATGATTCGTCTTGATTCTGGGTAGCCAGAAGTTGTCAGTAAGTTTTACGTTTGTAAAGGGAACCGGTTTTATTGGATAATCCCTGTATTGTGCGTTGATAACGAACGAACACACGAAAAACAAAACGAACAATGCGAATCGTAGCATAAACAGGTTTTTGAAACAATAGAAATTAAGAATACTAAAGTAACAATTACCCAGACAGGAAATCAACCGTTTTATCAAACTAAACTGGCTAAAATCGCAACGGTGCTTAGACAGGCAATCGCACCCAATCTAAGCACCGTTGTATTCAGCTAAAAAGTCGCTTAATTCCAACCACCGCCAAGTGCCTGATAAATATTTACCACGGCATTCATTTGCTGCATCTTCGTTTCAACAAGGTCAAATTTTGATTCAAGTGCATCGCGTTGCGTTAACAATACTTCCATATAGTCCGCCCGGGCCGATCGAAAAAGTCGCGATGAAATATCAATGGACTGAGTCAGTGCCTCTACCTGTTTTGTTTTCAGAGCGTAGCTATTTTCCAGGTTATGAATGTTTGACAGCTGATTGGCAACTTCGATGTATGCATTTAAAATTGTGCGTTCGTAATTGTAAACATCCTGAATCTGTTTTGAGGTTGCTGAATAGTAATAGGCTTTAATCGCATTCCTGTTTACCAATGGACCAACCATCCCAGCGCCAATCGAGTAAAGCATTGATTCCGGTGTTATTAAAAATTGCGGATTGAATGCATTGTAACCAACTCCTGCGGTGATCATCAGTGTAGGATAAAAATTTGCCTTGGCTGCTTTTACATCCAGTTTCGCAGCTGCGAGTTCTTGCTCGGCTTGCCTGATATCGGGTCGATTTTGTAAAAGTTGGGAAGGAATTCCAGCATGAATAGTTTCAGGGATCAGATCATTAAATGTTTTTGAATTCCGCAACACCGGTTGAGGGAATCGTCCCACAAGAAAATTTATTCTGTTCTCCGCCTCGGTGATTCCTTGCATGATATCGTATTGCCGGCTTTGATTCTTGAGTACCTCTGCCTCAAATTTGCGAACCGCTAATTCAGTGACTTTCGCTGCCACCTTCTCAAGCTTCACGATTTCCAAAGCATTTTGTTGAATTGCAATATTTTGCTTTAGAATTTCCAGTTGATTGTCCAACGCCATCAATTCATAGTAGGAAGTCGCAATGTCTGCAATCAGGTTTGTGACCATAAAATTTTTGCCTTCAACTGTTGACAGGTATCGATAGATGGCAGATTTTTTTGCGTTGCGTAACTTCTTCCAGATATCTATCTCCCACGATGCTGTTGCTGCTAACATGTAGTCAGGCAATGGGTTTGGAAATTTTTTACCCGGCTGAATCTCCGTGCTTTCTTCAATAGCACCTTGTCGCGTATACTTACCAACCTTATCGACTCCCGCCCCACCTTGTATATTCACGAATGGCAGATATTGACCTTTCCTTGCTCTTACTTCGTTTCTCGCAATATTAATCTCTTGTAAGATGATATTGTACTCCTGGTTGTTTTTCAACGCAGTGTCGATGAGTGCAGCCAGGTATTGATCGGTAAAAAATTCCTTCCATCTGATCTTTGCGGTGTTCGTAGAGTCTCGCACGCTATTATACTGAGCAGGCACCGCTTTATTCTCCGTCTTATGGAGCAAAGGCGGAACACTACATGCAGTAGCGAGTAACAAAACAAATGTTACCTGTATGCAATTCAATAATTTTTTATTTAACATGGTCTTCACTTTCATCAGTTTGTGGAAAATTATCGATTTGATGGACGAGACTTTCAGTCAACGAATCTTCAATCTCATCTTTAATTAGTTTTCTGCCTTCCGCTAATTTGCCGAAGATGTAGTACAAGCCAGGCACAATGATGACTCCGAAAATTGTTCCAAAGAGCATACCGCCAAGAGCTGATGATCCGATTGTTCTGTTTCCGATCGCTCCTGCACCATGTGCCAGCACCAGGGGAATTAAACCTGCAATAAAAGCAAACGATGTCATAAGGATTGGACGAAAACGAACTCTTGCACCTTCAATCGCGGCTTCAAGAACCGTTGCGCCTTGCTGATGTTTCTGGACAGCAAATTCTACAATCAACACAGCATTCTTACCAAGCAAACCAACAAGCATGATCAATCCGACCTGCGCATAAATATCATTCGAGAGCCCGACCGATTTTATCAATATGAACGATCCAAAAACCCCGGCCGGCAATGAAAGCACTACCGCTAACGGGATAATGAAACTTTCGTATTGTGCAGCGAGGACGAGATATACAAATGCCAACACGATGATGAAGATGACAAGCGCTTCGTTTCCTCTTCTCACTTCGTCATATGAAAGCGCTGCCCAGTCAATATCAAAGCCTCGAGGCAATGTTTTCTTTGCGACCTCTTGCACCGCTTTGATTGCTTCACCGCTACTGTATCCTTTTGCCGCGGCTCCTCTAATAGCAGCTGTCGTGTACATGTTGTAGCGATTGATCTCATTCGCCCCTTGCATTTTTTTAATTTTCATGAAAGCGGAAAAAGGAACCATATCTCCCCGATCATTTTTCACCCACATATTTAACACGTCTTCCGGCAGTTTTCTGAATTCTGGTGATGATTGCACGAACACTTTGAAGAAGCGCTGAAATTTGATAAAGCCCAGCTCATACGTGCTTCCAATCATAATCGAAAGGGTGTTCATCGCATTACCAATTGAAACTCCTTTTTGCATTGCCAATTGATTATCAATCTCCAACTCATATTGAGGATAATTGGCGCTGAAGAATGTGAATAAGCCAGTGAGCTCCTTACGTTTTCCGAGTTCGGCCATGAAATCATTTTTCACACGCTCAAGTTGGTCGTAATCACCACTGTTCGTTTTATCCAGCAACTGTAATGCAAAACCACCTGCAGCTCCATAACCAGGCACAGCTGGAGGATCAAAAAATTCGATTGTCGCTCCAGGAATTACATGCGCTTTTTCTTCCAGTTCGTAAATGATTTCTGAAACGGTATGCTTTCGATCGGACCATGGTTTTAAATTGATCAGACAAGTCCCCGCGTTCGATCCTCGACCCTCAGTAAGAACTTCATAACCCGCTAATGCCGAAACAGATTTTATACCTTCCACTTCCTCAGCAATCTTTTGCAGTTGGCGAGAAATGTCATTCGTTCTCTCAAGCGTTGAACCCGGAGGAGTTTGAATGATCGCATAAATCATTCCCTGATCTTCGCTCGGAATAAAACCAGAGGGCAAATTATTGGCAACGACAATAATTCCGATTCCAAATGCGAGCCATAATCCCACCGTCACAAGTTTTCTGTGCGCAATCAATTTTAACAACCCAACATATTTCGCTGTTACTTTTTCAAAGACATTGTTAAAGCGGTCGAGAGATCTGTTGATCAATGTTCTTTTTCTTGGTTTGCCATGATTGTTTTTCAGAATCATTGCGCAGAGCACTGGTGTCACCGTCAATGCTACGATACCGGAAAGAATAATAGAGCTGGCCATCGTGATGGAGAATTGTCGGTAGAATACACCGACAGGTCCTGTCATAAAAGCAACCGGAACGAACACCGCTGTCATCAGCAAAGTTATCGCGATAACGGCTCCACTGATTTCGCCTAAAACTTTCTGGACTGCTTTGTAAGGTGACAAATGTTCTTCGGCCATTTTCGCGTGCACTGCTTCAACCACAACAATTGCATCATCTACCACAATACCAATCGCCAACACAAGAGCGAACAGTGTGATCATGTTGATCGTAAGTCCAAACAGTTGCATAAAGATGAACGCACCGATGAGTGATATCGGCACAGCCAGGGTTGGGATCAGTGTTGAACGCCAATCTCCAAGAAAAATAAATACAACAAGGGCTACGAGTATAAATGCGTCTCGCAACGTATGAACAACATTTTCTGTAGAGGCGTCAAGGAAGTTGGAAACGTCATAACTTATTTCATAATCCATTCCTGGAGGAAAAGTACTCTTCTTGAGTTCCTCTAATTTTCCTTTTACTTTTCCAATTACATCGCTGGCATTACTGCCATAGGTTTGTTTCAACACAATCGCGGCCGATGGATATCCATTCAAATTGGAATAGATATCATAATATTCGCTTCCCAACTCGACATTTGCGACATCTTTTAATCGAAGAAGTTCCCCATTTGGATTCGCCCTGATGATCACATCTTTATATTGCTCCGGTTTGTTAAACCGTCCCTGGTAAGTCAAAACATATTCGAGGGCTTCAGCGCGTTTGCTGTCTGCGCGCCCAATCCTTCCAGGTGAACCAATGACACTTTGGTCACCGAGCGCTTCCATCACTTCCTCGGCAGAAACTTTGTAGGCACGCATGCGTTCTGGATTTAACCAAACACGCATGGCATACTGTCGGCTTCCAAGTATCCGCGCTTGTCCTATGCCATTGATCCGCTGCAGTTCGGGAATCATGTTGACGCCGGCGAAGTTGAACAAGAATTTCATGTCTGCATTCTTGTCTTTGCTGTACAGGTTCACATACATCAACATACTGTTCATGATGCGATTCACAATTACACCTTCACGT
>CBQWHS010000012.1:0-16833 GCA_967728665.1 uncultured Chryseosolibacter sp.
ATAAGTGCGCGGTACAAACCATGCATGGACTTATGACGCTTTTGGTCAGTTGGTCTTTCAATTGTCACCGAACCGTTTTCATTTTTGATAATGAAGTCAGGATCAATTGACTGGTGAAGTTCTCCTTTCGGACCCTTCACAGACACACTATTTTTTTCTTTCGAGAAGTTAAACGTAACTCCTGAAGGGATTGTAACCGGTAGTTTTCCTATTCGTGACATGACTGTTCAGCTTTAAGAAACGTAACACAATACTTCACCACCAACATTCATGTTGCGAGCTTCCTTGTCTGTGATCACACCACGTGATGTAGACAGGATTGCAACACCCAAGCCGTTCAACACACGCGGCATGGACGTAGCGCTCACATATTGTCTTAAACCAGGTGACGAAACACGCTGTAAGCTCGTGATTGCTGATTCTCTTGTTTCAGGATTATACTTCAAGGCAATTTTAATGTTGCCCTGGTGATTCTGCGTATCCTCAAACTTATAATTGAGGATATAACCTTTATCGAATAACACTTTGGTTATTTCTTTCTTCAGGTTGGAAGCAGGGATCTCCACCACGCGGTGATTGGCCTTGATGGCATTGCGCAACCGGGTCAAGTAGTCTGCTATAGGATCTGTCATTTTCTCTTTCCTTTATTTAAAAAGCAAGCCCGTGTTTTTTTGAAACCGGGCTGCAAAGATATCGAACAATTTTAATTATTCCAACTGTTATCTGGTTTCGGTTTTAACCCCGTTTGGGCCCTCCGACCTTGATATTCAGCAACCAATATGTAAGCTTAAGGCAACTGGCCAAAAGCGGTGCAAGGGTAAATTACCAGCTAGCTTTTGTCAAGCCGGGAATTTTACCATCCGAAGCCATTTGACGGAAAACGTTACGGCAAACACCGAACTTTCTCAAATAACCTCTCGGACGGCCAGTAAGCTTGCAGCGGTTCTTTAAACGCACAGGTGATGCATTGCGCGGAAGTTTATCCAACGCTAAATAATCACCGGCTGCCTTCAAAGCCTTTCTTTTTTCAGCTTTACTAGCAACTAGTTTTTCCCTTTTTGCCTGTCTCGCGATTACAGATAATTTAGCCATAGCTAATGTTTAATTATTTTTATTTGCGAATGGCATCCCGAATTCCTTCAAGAGCGCATAGCTTTCTTCGTCAGTTTTTGCAGTCGTTACGAATGTAATATCCATACCGCTGATTTTATTAACCTTATCAATGGAGATTTCAGGGAAGATGATCTGCTCTTTCACTCCAAGGGTGTAGTTGCCACGGCCATCAAAACCTTTAGCGCTTACACCACGGAAGTCACGAACACGCGGTAACGCAATGTTCATCAAACGATCCATGAACTCATACATTTTGTCACCACGCAATGTTACACGAACACCGATTGGCATGTTCTCTCTTAACTTGAAGTTAGAGATCGCTTTCTTCGATTTTGTTGAAACCGCTTTTTGTCCAGTGATGGTAGTGATCTCTTCGATCGCAACATCGATCAATTTCTTATCGGTTACAGCTACGCCCATTCCTTTATTGATACAGATCTTTTCGATCTTAGGAACTTGCATTACGGACTTGTAATTGAACTTCTGCTTCATCGCAGAGACAATCTCTTTTCCGTATTTCTCTTTTAGTCTTGGAGTTGCCATTACTTTATAAATTGTCCAGTTTTCTTAGCAAAACGCTGAAGCTTTCCTTGGTCGTTAGCTTTTCTTCCGATACGTGTAGTTTGGCCACTCGCAGGATCGATCAATGCTAAATTGCTGACGTGGATTGCAGCTTCTATTTTCTTGATTCCACCTTCAGGCTTTCCAGCAGAAGGCTTCTCGTGTTTGGTAATGATATTCACGCCTTCAACGAAAGCGCGTTGCTTATCAAGAACCACTTCGAGCACTTTGCCGGTCTTACCTTTATCATCACCAGCAATTACTTTTACCGTATCTCCTTTGCGGATATGCAGTTTAGGTTGTTTGTTATTTTTTCTTTCCATGGCTTAAATAACCTCAGGGGCCAATGAAACAATTTTCATGAACTGCTTTTCTCTGAGCTCGCGAGCAACAGGACCGAAAATACGGGTACCTCTTGGCTCATCCTGAGCGTTCAAAAGAACGGCAGCGTTATCTTCAAAACGGATATATGACCCGTCTTTTCTTCTTACTTCCTTGGTAGTTCTTACCACTACAGCTTTGGAAACAGTTCCTTTCTTCACCTGGCTAGTTGGCAAAGCAGACTTTACTGTAACAACAATCTTGTCGCCTACAGAGGCTGAACCTCTGCGAGTGCCACCCAACACGTGCATACAAAGAACTTCCTTTGCTCCACTGTTATCGGCTACGGTTAGTCTGGTTTCAGTACGTATCATATATAATTAACTTTGCTATCTTTTAAATTCTTTTTCTACTTCCTGCTTTTGCTATCCCCTCATTAAAGCAGAAAGCCAAAAAGCGTAAAGCCGTTACTTTGCCTTCTCAACTATTTCAATCAGTCTCCAGCGCTTGTCCTTGCTCAACGGACGAGTTTCCATAATGCGAACAGTATCGCCAATACCGGCAGTGTTCTGCTCATCATGAGCTTTGAACTTGGTTGTTCTGTTCACGAACTTACCATAGATCGGGTGTTTTACTTTTCTGTCGACAGCAACAGTGATGGTCTTTTGCATCTTGTTGCTAACTACTTTCCCGACTCTTTCTTTTCTTTCGTTTCTTTCTTCCATAACGGTGCCCGTTATATTATTTAGCTGATGATTCTTTTACTTTGAGTTCAGTATTTAATCTCGCAATCAACTTGCGAGACTGGCTGATTCTCATCGGATTTTCAATCGAAGAGATCTTGTGAGCGAACTGCAGCTTGCGCAATGCTTCTCTCTCCGTAACGATCTTATCTTTCAATTCTGCGAGGCTGAGCGATTTGATTTCAGAATTCTTCATAACTCTTATGCTTCTACGTAATCTCTTCTAACAGTGAACTTTGTCTTGATCGGAAGTTTACCTTCAGCCAATTGCAATGCTTCTTTCGCAGTGGCAATGTTTACACCACCAGCTTCGAATAGGATAGTGCCTGGCTTAATACACGCTACCCAATATTCCGGAGCACCTTTACCTTTACCCATCCTTACTTCAGCAGGCTTTCTTGTTATTGGCTTATCAGGGAAAATACGTATCCAAACCTGACCTTCACGCTTCATTGCGCGAGTTACGGCAATACGAGCAGCTTCCAACTGACGTGCTGTAATCCATCCGCCCTCCAATGCTTTCAATGCAAAGGATCCGAATGCGATTGAATGTCCACGTGTGGCCATACCTTTTACGCGGCCCTTCTGTGCTTTTCTGAATTTGGTTCTTTTCGGCTGTAACATAACTCCATTTAAGATTTAAGATTTTGGATTTGAGAATACTCTTACCTCATCTTAATGTTCACATTCAATTTTTATCTGCCTCCTCCACGGTTTCCACCGCGATTTCCACCACCTTGCCCACCGCGATTTCCACCACCGCGATTATCACGTCCACCGCCACGGTTATCACCGCGACCACGTCCGCCACCTCGTTCGTTGCGTTCGCCACGTGGTGCTCCACCACCTTGACCGCCTTGACCCTGGCCTGCGTTGCTCGTCAATCCAACATTTGGCGACAAATCACGCTTACCGTAAATCTCACCCTTGAAGATCCAGACCTTAATTCCAATCTTACCATAAACTGTTTGCGCTTCAGATATTGCATAATCAATATCGGCGCGAAGCGTATGCAATGGAATACGACCTTCTTTGTATTGCTCAGTTCTAGCCATATCAGCACCTGCTAAACGACCAGAAGTCTTAACTTTAATTCCTTCAGCACCAACACGCATTGCAGAGGCAATGGCTTGTTTCATAGCACGCTTATAAGAAATACGCGCTTCGATTTGTTGTGCGATAGATTCACCGACCAACTTCGCATCCAATTCAGGACGCTTAATTTCAAAGATGTTGATTTGAACATCCTTACCAGTAATCTTCTTTAATTCTTCCTTGATCTTGTCAACCTCATTTCCACCTTTTCCAATCACAACTCCGGGACGAGCAGTGTGAATAGTGAGCGTGATGCGCTTCAGTGTTCTTTCAATAACCACTTTCGCGATACCGCCTTTTGGTATACGAGCCTGAACATATTCTCTGATCTTCTGATCTTCAACGAGCTTATCAGAGAAAGTTTTGCCACCGTACCAGTTGGAATCCCAACCACGAACGATGCCTAATCTGAAGCCTACAGGATTAATCTTTTGTCCCATTCTGTTATTCCTTAGTTTCTTGTTCTTCTGTTACTACTTCGGCACCGATTTTCTTCAAGCTGTCGATCACCAATGTTACATGGTTCGAACGCTTTCTGATGCGGTGAGCTCTTCCTTGCGGAGCTGGTCTGAGTCTCTTCAATTGACGTCCACCGTCAACCCAGATTTCTTTTACAAACAGATCAGCTTCTTCAAGCTTTGCATCCTGGTTTTTGTTTTCCCAGTTCGCAATTGCCGAAAGCAATAGCTTTTCAAGTTTTGGTGAACCGTTTTTTGGTTCATACTTCAAGATGTTAAGCGCTTTGTTCACACGCTCACCTCTGATAAGATCAGCAACTAATCTCATCTTACGTGGTGATGTTGGAACGTTAGTCAATTTTGCAACAACAGGACCTGTCTTAGCAGCTTCCTTGCGTGCATCGCGTCTTTCTCTTTTCAGAACAGACTTTTTAGTCTTTTTCGCTGTAGCTACTGCTTCTGCCATGATTACTAAGCGTTATCTTTCTTATTACCCGAGTGACCTTTGAACGTTCTGGTTGGAGCAAACTCGCCGAGTTTGTGACCTACCATGTTCTCGGTTACATAAACCGGGATGAATTTATTTCCGTTGTGTACTGCGAAAGTGTGGCTGATCATTTCAGGCACTACTGTCGATCTGCGTGACCATGTCTTGATCACTGATTTCTTACCAGCTTTTTCAGCCGTCTCTACTTTTCTCAAGAGACGGAAGTCAGCGTATGGTCCTTTCTTTACTGAACGTCCCATTATTTTTTCCTCCTGGTTATGATTAGATTATCAGAATACTTCTTCGGATGACGGGTCTTCTTGCCTTTAGAGTATAAGCCGTAGCGTGATCTTGGATGACCGCCAGAAGCGCGACCTTCACCACCACCCATCGGGTGATCAACAGGGTTCATCGCAACCGCACGAGTGCGTGGACGAATACCTCTCCAGCGACTACGACCTGCCTTACCAACACTTTCATTCATGTGGTCAGGGTTCGACGCAGCCCCTATGGTACCGATACAAACATCCAACACATTACGCATTTCGCCTGACGGCATTTTCAATGTCGCATATCCGCCTTCGCGCGCCAACAACTGAACGAATGATCCAGCTGAGCGTGCAATTGCACCACCTTTGCCTGGCTTCATTTCTACGTTATGAATGATAGTTCCCAAAGGAATTTTAGCAAGAGGAAGAGCATTACCAACTTCTGGAGCGATGTCCGGACCAGAACCAACTTGCTGTCCAACTTGTAAACCTTGTGGAGCTAAAATGTATGACTTCGATCCATCAGCATAATACAGAAGAGCAATACGCGCAGAGCGAGTTGGATCATATTCGATTGACTTCACAGTCGCAGGAACCCCAAACTTATCACGTTTGAAATCGATCTCTCTAAGCTTCTGCTTGTGACCACCACCGATGTAGCGCATGGTCATTCTACCTTTGCTGTTCCTTCCTCCAGTTTTCTTAACCGTTTTTACCAATGATTTTTCAGGCTTGCTTGCCGTGATATCATCGAATGAAGGAGCCAATCTGTGTCTGGTTCCTGCGGTTACCGGTTTTAATTTCTTCAACGCCATTGTTTCAAAAATTATACGTTGCTATAAAAATCGATTACTTCACCTTCAGCCAACGTAACGATGGCCTTTTTGTAGCTTGGCTTGCGGCCTGATAAAACTCCAGCTTTCGTGTAGCGGGTTTTCAATTTGCCCATGACGTTCATGGTATTGACACGCTCCACATTAACACCGTATTGTTTTTCAACAGCTTTCTTAATCTCTACTTTGTTTGCAGTGGCATCTACAACGAACCCGTATTTGCCCTTCTCGTTCAAAGAAGAAACTTTCTCCGTAACCAATGGTTTTTTCAGGATACTCATTATTCTTTATTTAATAAGTTTTCAACCTTGCTAACAGCGCTTTCAACAAAGATTACGTTATCAGCGTGCATCACATCATATGTGTTGATCTGATCTACTGTAGTAATTTTTGCGTTTTGGATATTTCTTCCAGAGAGAACAATGTTTTTATTGTTTTCAGAAAGAATCAGTAATGTCTTCTTATCGCCAAGCTGCAACGCTGACAAAAGATTGATATACTGTTTGGTTTTTGCAGACTCGAAATTGAAGTCTTCGAGGATAGCGATCGAGTTATCTTTCGCTTTGTATGACAATGCTGACTTACGAGCTAAGTCTTTTACTTTCTTATTGAGCTTGAAAGAGTAGTCACGAGGAGTCGGACCAAAAATCCGTCCACCACCTTTGAACTGAGGATTCTTGATGTTACCCGCACGGGCTCCACCAGTTCCTTTTTGTTTCTTGATCTTCTTTGAAGAACCAGAAATCTCATTCCGTTGCTTTGACTTGTGAGTACCCTGGCGCTGATTGGCCATGATGCTTTTTACATCAAGATATATGGCGTGGTCGTTTGGTTCAATGCCAAACACGTTGTCAGCAAGACTAACCTTCTTACTGGTTTTTTCACCACTCGATTTTAATACTGCTACTTCCATTACTTATGCAGGATTACAGTTGAATTCTTTGCTCCAGGAACAGAGCCACTGATTACGATCAGGTTTTGCTCAGGCAGTATCTTAACAACCTTCAGGTTGGTCAGTGTTACCTTGTCATTACCCATGCGACCACCAAGACGTTTTCCTTTGATTACGCGTGACGCGAATGAAGCGTTACCCATAGAACCAGGTGCACGCAATCTATTATGCTGACCGTGAGTTTGTCCACCAACACCCGCAAAACCGTGACGTTTTACTACGCCCTGGAATCCACGACCTTTTGATGTACCTACTGCATCTATCCAGTCACCTTCAACAAAAACATCCTGAATACGGATTTCTTTACCAAGTTCTGCCATGCTCTCAAACTCGGCGCTGAAGTCGCGAAACTCAACGGAATCTCTCTTAGGAGTTGTGTTAGCTTTCTTGAAATGGCCAAGGAGAGCCTTAGGCGTGTTCTTTTCTTTTCTGTCACCAAATGAGAGTTGCACTGCACGGTATCCGTCAGTCTCCTCGTTCTTCACTTGAGTAACCACACAAGGACCTGCTTGGATCACTGTGCATGCGATATTCTGGCCGTCTTGGCCAAATACGCTCGTCATACCGATTTTCTTTCCTATAATGCCAGGCATGGTTGAAACCTATTTATGCTTGTTTTTCAGGATTTTGCGGGCTTGTCTTTACACTAATTGTGTAGAAATTTCGCCTTTTGCGCAAAAAGGACTGCAAAGATAGGAAATGAAGCTTAGTTAGCAAATGTGGGTTTCAAAATTTTCAAGGAATCCTGAAATCGTCAATAAAAATAAGCCCTTGGGCCGTGTACCTGGATTTGCTTACCGTATACCAATAAACGAAAATCCGTCCCTAAAATTTTCTATCATTGCGCCTGAAAATCAACTGAATGCAAACAAAAGGCTCTTTTAAAGGGATCATTCTCATCATCACTTTAGTGGTGCTTTTTGTGGTGAACTTGTCTATTGGAAGTGTACAAATCCCTTCCAATCAGATTTTTAAAATTTTATTTAGCTCAAGTTCTTCAAACCCGGTCTGGGTTGACATCATATGGGATTTCAGAATGACCAAGGCCTTGACGTGCATTCTGGCCGGAAGCGCATTGTCGTTAGGCGGACTTCAGATGCAAACTCTTTTTCGTAATCCGCTTGCAGGGCCTGATGTATTGGGATTAAGCTCAGGAGCCAGTCTTGCCGTCTCAATAATCTTTATGAGCAGCGTTACCGGGAATTTTATTTTTCAATCCCCGTGGATAATTGCGATTACAGCCAGTCTTGGGTCTGGCTTTGTTTTCTTCATCATGTTTACAATTTCAAAACGGCTCCAGGATAATGTTTCACTCCTTATTATTGGATTAATGATTGGTGCAACCACATCCTCCATCGTCAGCGTGATCCAATACTTGAGCAAAGCCGAAGAAATTCAAACGTATTTGCTATGGACTTTCGGTAGTCTCGGTGGACTTAATTGGGTTGAGATCCAAATTCTAACCGTTGCTTTAATAGTCGCGGTGATATTGGCATTACTAAATCTGAAAGCGTTAAATGTCTGGGTGCTCGGAGATAACTATGCGAAAAGTCTGGGCGTTGATCTTCAACGATCAAGAACCCTTGCAATATTGTCGGCTTCTATATTAACAGGAGCCGTAACGGCTTTTTGTGGACCGATTGCATTTGTCGGCCTTGCGGTGCCTCACCTTGTTAAGCTGCTTATTCAAACAAACGATCACAAAATTTTAATTCCCTCAGTTCTTGTTGGAGGTGCTTCACTCCTGCTCGCTTGTGATATTCTGGCACAGTTACCAAGCGGTCCGACTATTCTACCCATTAATGCCATTACGGCGATGGTGGGCGCTCCAGTTGTAATTTGGGTTATCATGCGTAACAAGATTGTGAAATATTAAAATGGAAAGCGCTGATAAAATATCGCTCAAGCTCCAAAATCTCGCAGTCGGTTTTCGAAGTAGCAAAAACCGGGTCCATACATTGTTTGAGAATCTTAATCTTGAATTGCAGCCCGGCATGCTGGTTTGTTTTATGGGTCCAAATGGAATTGGAAAGTCGTCGCTTATTAGGACTATTGCTGGTCTTCAACAGCCGTTGGATGGATCAATGAATATTAGTGGAACCGTGAACATTTCAGTTCCAAAGCAAATTTCAGTTGTACTCACCGACAGGATTATCAATTCAAACCTTTCTGGCTATGAATTAATTTCTCTTGGGAGATATCCTTACCTGAATTGGAAAATTGAAATGACCGACAATGACAAGCGGCTGATTGAAAATGCAATCAGACTTGTGAACGTCGAAAAATTTGTTGACCGAAAACTTAGTGAGCTAAGCGATGGGCAAGTTCAAATGGTAATGATTGCGCGAGCATTGGCACAAGACACGCCTGTGGTTTTACTTGACGAACCGACAGCACATCTTGACTTGAATAACCGAGTTGAAATAATGAAGCTATTGAAAGCGCTTGCGCGGAATACAGGCAAGAGCATTCTTGTGTCGACACATGAATTGGATCTTGCTCTTCAAATGGCTGACTACATCTGGTTGACAGGAAAACAAAAAAACATTCTGACCGGAATTCCTGAAGATCTGGTATTGGATGGATCGTTCGATTCGATTTTTCAATTCAAGGGATTCGATTTGAAAACTGGAAAAATCGAACATCAAACAAATAAAGTTTTTGAACTCTACCTTGAAGGCAACGGATATGAATACCTCTGGACGAAGAATGCTCTCGAGAGAAACGGTTTTGCGGTTAGCCTCAATCCCGCACGGAACAATATCTCAATCTTACACTCAGGTTCAACGCTACAATGGCTAATTGCCTATGAATCCGGGCAACAAAAGCAGTTTACTACTCTCTCTAAACTTATCGATTATTTAAATCAAACGATTGCGTACAGTTCGAGGTAAGATTTCCGTTTCTTTTCAAATTTGATTTGGCATGCATTTATTAGTTTGCATTTTCAAATTCAAAGCGCTCAAAATTCATGTTCAACATATCAAAGCTTTTTCCGTATTCTTTTGATTCAAAATATTCAAAACCGGTGGCATACTTCTCTATGGAGTTTGCCGTTGATCAACCACTTAAAATCTACAGCGGTGGTCTTGGTTTTTTGGCAGGCTCACATTTGCGAAGTGCGTACGAGCTGAAACAGAATCTCATTGGCATTGGCGTTCTCTGGAAAAAAGGCTACTACGACCAGGAGCGTAATCAAGATCAAACGTTGAAAGTAAATTTTCGCGATAAAGATTATCACTACCTCACCGATACCAAGATCCTTTTTCCAATTACCATTCATGGTGCCAGAGTTTATGTGAAAGCGTTCTTATTAAAGCCGGAAGTTTTCAATACCGTCCCTTTGTTTTTATTAACAACGGACATTCCTGAAAATGATTTCCTCGCGCAAACGATCAGCCATCGACTATACGATCCCAATGAAACAACACGGATTGCTCAATCAATTCTGCTTGGCGTGGGTGGAGCGAAACTGCTTGATATACTTGAGCGCGAAACTGAAATCTATCATATGAATGAAGGTCACGCGTTGCCTCTTTGTTTTTACTTGATGGATAAATACAAAGATCTTGATGAGGTAAAAAAACGTGTGGTGTTTACCACGCATACTCCTGAGAAAGCGGGCAACGAGGAACACAGCATGCCTTTACTTAACAACATGACATTCTTCAATGGTCTTTCGCCAAAAGAAGTTGATGAGATTGTTGCTCCTGAAAATGGTGTTTTAAATTATACATTGACTGCGTTGCGGATGGCAAAGCGTGCTAATGGTGTCTCTCAATTGCATGGCGAAGTTTCCCGCAAGATGTGGAACTCCTTCGATGGAATTTGTGAGATCACGGCCATTACCAACGCGCAAAACAGAACGTACTGGAAAGATGATGAGCTTGATGCTTCACTATTGAAAAATCACGATGAGGCGCTTGTTGCCAGAAAGAAAGAATTGAAGCACAAACTTTTCAGAGTGGTTGCAAATCAAACCGGAAAACTGTTTGATCCAAATGTATTGACGATTGTTTGGGCGAGAAGATTTGCAGCATACAAAAGAGCCAATCTCATTTTGGCAGACTTCAATCGCTTTCTGCGAATTGCAAAAAATAAAAAACATCCCATTCAAATCATTTGGGCAGGCAAGCCTTATCCGGAAGATTTCGGTGCGATTAATATTTTCAATGAGATCTACTGGAAAACAAAAGATCTTCCAAACTGCACTGTGGTGACCGGTTATGAACTCTGGCTTTCGGCTCATTTGAAAAAAGGATCTGATCTCTGGCTCAACAATCCAAAATTATATCACGAAGCGAGCGGCACCTCTGGAATGACAGCCGCGATGAATGGCTCAATCAACCTCTCTATTCCAGATGGATGGGTACCGGAGTTTGCCAAGCATGGTGAAAATTCATTCATGATTAGCACCGCGGACGACTACTTGTCTCAAGAAGAGAAAGACAAGTTTGAAGCACAAAATCTTCTTGATCTGCTTGAGCATGAAATCATTCCAACCTATTACGAGAATAAGGAGAAATGGGTCAACATCATGAAGAGAAGCATGAGCGATGTAATTCCATATTTTGATTCTGGCCGAATGGCGGATGAATACTATCAAAAGCTGTATCACTTTGAACACGTTGCAAGTGAAAAACCTGCAGCGAAGATGGCAGCAGCCGGATAGTTACAGAAAGAGCATACCGATCAAGCGCAATCTTAAATCGTTTCGAATCTTCATAACGTTGTTTCCCGTATGAACTGTAAGTATTTTTACGTCATACATGAAGCCGCTGATACTCACTGAGATTTACATCTACCCAATAAAATCATTGGGAGGTATTTCACTTCAATCATCAAAAGTTTTCGAAAAAGGTCTGCAATATGACCGAAGGTGGATGCTTGTTGATGAAGCCGGAATGTTCATGACACAGCGCATACATAATCGAATGGCGTTGCTAAAGGTGTCACTGCATCACGATCATCTCTACATCAAGAATATTACGAATGGTGAGCAAGTCAGTTTTTACGTAGACACAGCTCCAACGGGCGAACAGATCACCGCGAAAATCTGGGACGATACGGTGGACGTGATCGAAGTGGATAGTCGACTAAGCGATTGGTTCACCGAGCAGCTTGGTATCGAATGCAAACTTGTAAGTTTTCCGGAGAATCACTCACGCCCTGTAGATCCAAAATTCAAAATTAACGATGAGCATGTGAGCCTTGCCGATGCCTTTCCGTTTCTGATTATCGGACAAAGTTCACTGGATGATTTGAATTCACGCTTAAAAGAAAAAATCACAATCAACCGGCTGCGTCCCAATTTCGTTTTCATAGGTGGCTCTCCATTCGAAGAAGACTTATGGCGAAATTTTTCAATCGCTGACAATCGTTTTGTAGGCGTGAAAAATTGCGGGAGGTGTGACCTGATCACTGTCAACCAGGAAACAGGTAAAAAGGGCGTTGAACCGTTGCAAACACTTTCCAAATATCGCAAGCGAGAAAATAAAATCTACTTTGGCCAGAACGCGGTGGCAATAGATCTTGGTGTTGTGAGTGTAGGCGATGAAATTTTAAAATCATAAAATCGAACACTGCTTCATGACATTTTTATACCTGAAGGCAATTCACATAATTTTCATCGTTACTTGGTTTGCTGGAATATTTTATATGCCCAGGTTGTTTATTTATATGACTGAAGCGAATGAGAGGGAAGAGCCCGAACGTTCGGTGCTCATCAAACAATTTCAAATCATGTCATCTCGTTTATGGTTTGGAATTACCTGGCCATCGGCGATAGTAACGCTGATCATGGGAACAAGTTTGATCATCAACCAACCGGAGTGGCTTCAGCAAAGTTTCATGCACATTAAACTAGGCCTGGTTTTCTTGTTGTACTTATACCATTTTTCACTTCATCACATTTTCGCTCTTTTAAAACGAAATGTCTTTAAGTATACCAGTCAGCAATTGAGACTTTGGAATGAAGTGGCAACATTGTTTCTCATCAGCATTGTTTTTATAATCGTACTGAAAAATGCGTTGAGCATGGTCTGGGGTGTCCTCGGCTTGCTTGCGTTTACGGTGCTAATTTTCGCAGCAACCAAAATCTATAAAAAAATAAGAAATGGTAAGTAAGATCATCATATGTTCAACCTTCGCTGTATTTATTTTTTGTTTCATTGCTTGTAATAAACCAGCGGAGCGTCCACTCCCGATTTATGGCGAACGTGAACTTGTGAATGGCGACACATCGTATCACAAGATTGGTCCATTTCAATTTGTCGATCAAGACAGCTCCACTGTTACGAATGAAACGTTCAGGAATAAAATTTATGTAGCTGATTTTTTCTTCACGTCTTGCCGCACCATTTGTCCGATCATGAAAACGCAAATGCTTCGCGTGTATGACTCGGTTAAAAATGATCCGAACGTTTTGATTCTCTCACATACAATCGATCCGGAGTATGACACTGTTGGTTTGCTCCATGATTTCGCCGATCGCCTTGGTGTTGAAAGTTCAAAATGGCATTTTGTTACTGGCGTTAAAGACTCAATTTATAATGTGGCGCAAAAAAGTTACTTCGCCACTGCCATGGAAGATAAGACTGAGCCTGATGGATTCATTCACAGTGGTGCATTTTTGTTGATTGACAAAGAACAACGCATTCGCGGAAAGTATGATGGCACGAAGGAAGAAGATGTCAACCGATTGTTGGGAGATATTGCAAAGCTTGAAAAGGAATACGATGCCAGTCCGAAATAAAATAATTGCATTCACTCACATTGCGCTTTACGCCTTATGCTTACTTCTTTCGAGTTGCTCAAAAAATAAAAACGAGAATACCATCACCAGCGAGTCACCGAAATTCACTCAATATTATAATCAAGGAAAAGAGCTTTTCGAAAACAACTGCAGCAATTGCCATCAAAAGAATGGCACTGGTTTAGGAAGATTATATCCGCCACTCAATAAATCAGACTTTGTCGACTCCCGGTTAAATGAAGTTATCTGTATTATACGCAATGGAAAAAGTGGTGAAATAATCGTCAACGGAATTCAATTCAATCAGCCGATGCGTGGAGTTCCTTCGTTAACTGATCTCGAAATTGCAGAGATCACAACCTACATTTACAATTCATGGGAACGGTCAAAGGGAATTGTTGAAGTGCAGCACGTGACATCAGTTCTCCAAGGTTGCACACCGTAGCATAAAATCAAAAATACTTTAGCATCACTACCTGCTCCGCATTTTTGTTTTCCAAATGAATTTTTGCCTTTTCAAAAGAGGGCGGTCCAAAGGTGCCCATTGCATTGTTGCCAAAAGCAAAACCTTCTTTGGGAATTCCGAACGTGTTTGAATCAAGCTCACCATTTTCATTCTCGTCATGAATAACACTGACAGCATAATCACCTGTTTTTAAATTTCCAAAAACTACAGTGACTTGTTTTCCATTAGCCTTGACAACTTTTCCGAGCAAGGGTTTTTTCAAAAAATCGTCTTCATTATTAAACAATCCAACCCGGATGGACCCTTTTTGTTGGTTGATATTTTCAACCGTAACAGAAAGTTGCGATTGTGCGAGCACGCTGAAATTGATCATCATGGAAAATGCTAAAATTCCAATTTCGATTTGTTTTTTTGTTTTCATAGATCAAAAGTCAATTGCCATACGGGTTGTATAAAATTATAGTTGCTGAACTGTCCTTCTTCAGGGAAGGATTGTGAAATAATGTAACTCGACCGAAATATGTCGATAAAACTTTACCGTTTGTATGATGTAACCTGCGTTTAGGAATCCTTTCTCTCCTTTCGAAGACTTCCCCGTTTTTTAAACTTCTTTTGAAGTACAGAATCTGAAGACATTTTGTAAATTCAACATCCTAACAAAATAATCCATGGCTTCCATTACACTAAAAATCAACAACAAAAATTACACCGTTGATGCGGATCCAAAGATGCCCCTTCTATGGGCGATACGCGATCTCGCCGGATTAACGGGTACCAAGTATGGTTGTGGCATCGCTCAGTGTGGCGCCTGCACGGTTCATCTGGAAGGCGCAGCTGTTCGATCGTGTTCGATTCCTGTATCCGCAGCAGCGAACAAAAATATTTTAACGATCGAAGGTTTGTCAGAAGATAATTCACATCCCGTTCAACAAGCCTGGATTGCAGAACAGGTACCTCAGTGCGGATATTGCCAGTCAGGACAGATCATGAGTGCCACCGCACTGCTGAAGAAAAATGCCAATCCAACAGACAAAGACATTGATGCTGCGATGCAGGGAAATCTTTGTCGTTGTGGAACCTATCCAAGAATTCGGAAGGCTGTTAGAACAGCGTCACAAATCATGAATCAAAAAGCGTCCGCTAAATAATTCAGACCATGGCAAACACAAATCTTTCAAGAAGGAATTTTATAAAAGTCTCAGGACTTTCCGGTGCTGCGCTGACCTTAGGATTTTATTTTCCCGCAGGCGCAAAAGAAGCACAAGTTGTGAATGGAGCCACGGCTGAAAATCTGGGAATAGAACTAAATGCATTTGTCACAATTGACAAGTCGGGAAAGGTGACGATCACCAATCATCGTTCCGAGATGGGGCAAGGCTCATATCAATCGGTTCCTCAAATTATCGCAGAGGAACTTGAAGTAGACATGAACAGTATCAATATTGTTTTTGCCCCTGGCAATAATAAGAAATACGGAAGTCAAATTACTGGCGGAAGTTCAACAATTCGCGGGGCCTATCAACATTTGAGTCGCGTTGGCGCGTCTGCGAGAGAAATGCTGAAACAAGCGGCTGCTAACAAATGGAATGTTAATGTTTCGGAATGTTATGCCGAAAATGGCAATATTATTCATAAGGCGTCTGGCAAGAAGTTTCACTATGGTGAGTTGATTGAGGAAGCTTCGAAACTTGAAGTGCCAAAATCGGTTGTGCTGAAAAAAAGTAGCGAATATAAAATCCTTCGCAAACCGCTTCCCCGCCAAGACACACCGTTGAAAGTAAATGGCAAGGCGGAATTTGGTATGGATAAAAGATTGCCGGGATTACTTTATGCAGTGGTTGAACGAAATCCAAGATTTTTAGGGAAAGTCAAAAGCTTCGATGATACCGAAACGAAAAAAGTACCAGGCGTCAAACATGTTGTTGCCGTGAAAATGAGTGTCTTCAGCACGATGCGAGAAGGCGTGGCCGTTGTTGCAACCAGTGTATGGGCCGCGATGCAAGGAAGGAAGGTATTGAAAGTTGAATGGGATGACAGTGGATTTGATCATTTGAGCACGGATCAACTCTACACGAAAATGCATGAGTCGCTGAAGAATCCGGAGAGCATTTCGTTCAAAACAAAAGGTAATACAAAAGATGTAATCAGTTCATCTGAAAATAAACTTGAAGCAATTTACGAAACTCCATATGAGTCTCATAGTTGCATGGAGCCATTGAATTGCACAGCGCATGTTCACGATGGGAAAGTAGAGATCTGGGGACCAATTCAAGCACCGGATTGGGTTCAGGACTTGTTGAGTAATTTGTTGACAGTACCGAAAGAGAACATCTCGGTGAACATGACTTTCCTTGGTGGTGGATTCGGAAGGAAAGCCTTTATGGATTATCCGCATGAGGCTGCAGTCATTTCGAAAGAAATCAATGCACCTGTTCAAGTTGTGTGGACAAGAGAAGACGATACAACGCAAGGCCCGTTCAGACCGGGGATGATTTATCAATGCCGTGGTTCGGTAAATAAAGGCGGTCGCATTGACGCCTTCGAAACAAAAATGGCTGGCCAAAACATGAATCACCAATGGCCCGGCGCGAGTAAAAAAGCGTACAATGACAGTGTGACAGAGGGATTTCTTGAACCGTATCTAAACACTCTCCCTCATTATAGTTTTGCAGATAGTCCTCTCGATGTGCCGATTCCGGTGATGTGGTGGAGATCGGTTTATGCGTCAACAAATGGATTCGCATTTGAAAGTTTTATGGATGAGTTGGCGCTCAAGGCGAA
>CBQWHS010000013.1:0-16493 GCA_967728665.1 uncultured Chryseosolibacter sp.
GTCACTTTATTATTAGACTGCGTTAGTATCACGGTTGGCCTGTAAAATTTCTCGACACATCTAGCAGCAACTATGCCAATCACTCCCTTATGCCACGTGTCCTTAAACAAAACGGTCGATTTGCTGGCGCCGAGAAGATTGTTACTTTCAATCATTGCGATAGCCTCTTCTGTGATTGAGATATCGAATTCTTTCCGTGTTTCGTTTTTCAGATTGATTTTTTCCGCCAGTTCGTTCGCTTCCTCTTCTGTTCGAGAAATCAATAGCTCCACTGCTGCCCGACCATGAGCCACACGACCCGCAGCATTGATTCGCGGCCCTAGCGTGAACACAATTCCAGAAATATCCAGATCAGTTTTTACTGCGGCGATATCTTTCAATGCTTTCAATCCCGGCGAGGGATTTTCATTCAACATTTTAATGCCGAAGAAAGCAAGTACTCGATTTTCGTCTACTATCGGCACAATGTCCGATGCAATACTTACGGCTACTAAATCCAGATATTGATACAGTTCGGTTTCATCGCGGTAAAGCTTCGCGTATCCCTGCATCAATTTAAATCCAAGTCCGCACCCACTTAGTTCAGCAAAAGGATAACCACAGTCTTCCTGTTTTGGGTCGAGCACAGCTATTGCTTCGGGCACCGTCTCTTCAGGCAAATGATGATCGCAGATGATAAAGTCAATTCCTTTTTGAGTGGCGAGGTTCACCAGCTCGAATGACTTAATGCCACAGTCCAATGCAATGATCAATGAGAACCCATTTCGATCTGCGTATTCGATTCCAGCGAGAGAGACTCCATAGCCTTCCGCGTATCGATCAGGAATATATATTTCACAGCCGGGATAGAATGTTCGCAGATAGCTGAATACCAATGCGACTGCAGTTGTTCCATCGACATCATAATCACCGTAGATCAGGATCTTCTCTTCATTGTCCAGTGCAGCTTTCAAACGCTTCACTGCCTTGTGCATATCCTTCATTAAAAACGGATCGTGCAGATGATCAAGTGAAGGACGAAAGAATGTTTTTGCAGATTCGAAATCAGATACACCACGTTGCAAAAGAATTGTACTTAGCGTGACATTGATGTTGATGGCTTTTGATAAAGCTTCGATTTTCTCCTTCTCAGGTATTCGCTTTTTTAGCCAACGTCTCACCATTCAATAACGCGTTTCTGATTTTAAGAATGTTGGAGGTGATGTCACTCCCTCCACCGATTACAAAGGTCGTGATAATATAGCGAAAGTTGGAGGAAGTTAGTGGATGGTTTTTTGAAATGACTTCCGTGGCATGCGCATAAAAAAAGCAGCATTTGTGGTGCTGCTCTTCTATAAACCTGTAAATAAAATCTAGTTTGTGCCAGCTGCAGGCTTCTCTCCAACTACACCTTCCAACACGTCTTTAATTTCAACACGCTGACCGTCACGGTATGGAACGATCCAGGCATCCTTCACGCCCATTTCGCGCATATATTTTTTGAATTGGTCCGCTTCCCAATAATCACGGAAAATCCCAATCGTAACCTTTTGAGGTTCGTTTTCTTTCACTTCACCACCAAAGTTTGGATTGTTTTCAAAATACTTTGCAAGGTCTTTATTTTTGAAAGCGCCAATCTGAACTTTGAAAACTACGCCTTTCGAGAAATCCATCGGATTTACCACGGGAGTTTCTTTCAACTGAGCAATCTCGGCACGGGCGCTGGTAAGTTGAGAACGCATTTGCGCAAGCTGATCTTCCAACTCTGCAATTTTTGCATCCTTATCACTCACGCTCGCCTGGAGCTGCGTTAATTTTTGGTTCAACGCTGTAACTTGACCTTCAGCGCTAGTTTTCTCTTCAGTGAATTGCTTAAGGTTGGATGGATTCTTTGCAAACTCTGTGGCTTTTTTCTTCCACTCCTTTTTTTCTTTTTTAGAAAGCTGAGCAAAAGATTGTGTAGTTGAAAAAATTAAAGCCAGACAAAAAAATAAAATAAGTCTGTTATTCATATGGTTAAAAATTGATGTTCCTCAACAAATCCGAAATGCTTTTCGACCATCTCTTTAATTCTCCTCACACTACATTTCAGACTAAAGCCAAAATAAAAGTACGAATAATTTTGTATTCCTAAAACCTGGCTATTTTTCCAAGCTTCCGACCATCTTCTCCGGACGAACCCATTCATCAAATTGTTCGGATGTAAGGTAGCCTAGCCCCACTGCTGCATCTCGCAAAGTTTTATTTTCCTTATGGGCCGTCTTTGCAATTTTCGCAGCCTTCTCATAGCCAATGTGTGTGTTCAAAGCAGTCACGAGCATCAATGAATTTTCGAGGTGTTGTTTGATCACCGCAGGATTCGGCTCGATTCCGATCGCACACTTTTCATTAAATGACACACAGGCATCGCCAATCAGTCGAGCAGATTGAAGAACATTGGCTGCAATCACAGGCTTAAATACATTGAGTTCAAAGTGACCCGTTGCGCCTCCGATAGAAACCGCAACATCGTTGCCCATTACCTGTGCGCATACCATCGTTAATGCTTCGGGTTGTGTAGGATTAACTTTTCCTGGCATGATTGAAGATCCTGGTTCATTGTCAGGAATAACAAGTTCGCCAATTCCGCAGCGTGGTCCGGAACTCAGCATTCGGATATCATTCGCGATTTTCATTAAGGAAACTGCACTGCGTTTCAACGCTCCTGATAATTCTACCATCGCATCATGCGCTGCGAGTGACTCGAATTTATTCGGAGCGGTAATGAATGGATAGCCTGTTAGATCGGCTATCTTTTTTGCTACAAGAACATCGTAACCCTTCGGTGTATTCAACCCTGTCCCTACCGCAGTGCCACCAAGCGCGAGTTCTTTCACTACTTCTAATGCGTTTTTAATTGCGCGAATGCTGTTATCAATCTGCTGAACATAACCAGAAAACTCCTGGCCTAGAGTCAGCGGTGTGGCGTCCATAAAGTGAGTGCGCCCTGTCTTTACGATGCTTTTATATTCAGCGGATTTTTTTGCCAGTGTGTCACGAAGCTTTTGCATTCCTGGAATCGTCACTTCCATTACTTGCTTATATGCCGCAATGTGCATGGCCGTTGGAAATGTATCGTTGGATGATTGCGATTTATTTACATCATCATTCGGATGCAAAACTTTCTTTTCGTCTGATAATTTCCCTCCTGTTAAAACGTGCGCACGATATGCAATCACTTCATTCACGTTCATGTTGCTTTGCGTGCCCGAGCCTGTCTGCCAAATAACAAGTGGAAATTCATTATCCAGTTTGCCTGCAAGAATCTCGTCGCAAACCTGGCCAATCAACTTCATCTTGCTTTCATCGAGAACACCAAGTTCTTTGTTGGCCTGTGCCGCTGCTTTCTTCAAATATGCAAAAGCATAAATAATTTCCTTCGGCATACTGGCTTCGGGACCAATCTTAAAATTGTTGCGTGAGCGTTCAGTCTGGGCGCCCCAGTATTTATCTGCTGGAACTTGTACTTCGCCCATGGTGTCTTTTTCGATGCGGTAGTTCATAGTCGTGGAATTATCGAGGCAAAAATAAGGGAAGAATGAACACTGGAAAGAATCTGATTTGAATTTATCGAGCCTAATAAAATGAAAAACCCCGCATTGGCGGGGCTTGAATGTTTTACGAGAACTTGCGCTAATTATTTCCATCCGTTTTATTGAAGTATTTGTCTTCATCTTCCTCCTCTTCCTGTTCAATTGTCTTCGGAATAACGCCAACCTCAAGGATCTTGAATTCTGTACGCCTGTTGCGATCACGTCCTGCTGGATTATCCGTTCCGTCCGGATTCGTGTTTCGTGCAATTGGTTTGAGTTCACCGTAACCTTTTGCAACGAGCCTGTCAGGAGCAATGCCTTTCGAAACTATGTAGCGCACCGCAGACTCGGCACGTCTTTGTGAAAGATCCTGGTTATAGTCAACCGATGCAATACTATCGGTGTGCGAGCTAAGCTCAATTTTGATTTCAGGGTTATCAATCAATAGCTGAACAAGCTTGTCAAGTTCCTTTGCTGCATCAGGACGAATGTTGGCTTTATCAAGATCATAATAAATGTTGTCAAGCACGAAGTATTTGTTGAGGTCGATTTTGTCTAACACAAGGATGGTATCAAGTGTAATGTTGGTCACAAGATCTTTGAGTTTCGTCACATCAACTGATCTGCCCTCCATTGAATATTTTTCCCGTTTCACCAGGTAGCCATCGGTTTCCCCAATTAGATCGTAGTTCTCATTTTCGTAAACGCGGAACAGGAATTTGCCATCATTACCAGTCACAAAATCCTGCATGACGTCACCAGTAGCATCAAGTATGGAAACTTTTGTATTTGGAAGAACCTGAAGTTTACCTTCAGAGTCGGGCGTGTAGGTAATGCCTTGCAAATAATAATTGACAACTTTCAGATTCGGATCCTCATTGATGAACGTGTAAATATCATCATCACCTTTTCCTCCATCGCGATTGGAGGTAAAGAATCCACGGTCAGCACGAAACAGAAAAATTCCAAAATCATCGCCGGTAGAATTTACTGGCTGAGCAAGATTTTCAATCACCGTTTTTCCATTGGATCTTTTAACCGCGAACAGATCCAAACCTCCATAGCCCGGATGACCATCGGAAGCAAAATAGAGTTTGGCGTCTTCAGCCATGTATGGAAATAACTCGTCACCGGGAGTATTAATCTCAGGACCGAGATTTTTTACACGCGAAAATCTCCCGCGGGAATCAATAGACGCTGAATAAAGATCCAAGCCTCCATAACTCAGCCTGTCCTTTCCTCTTCCCTTGCGGTTTGAAGAGAAATATAAAGTTCTACCATCAGGACTAAAACTTGGTGTTGAATCCCATGAATCCGGATCATTGATGTTAACTGGAGTTGGTTCCGACCAAACACCATTTCTAAATCTTGAGACATACAGGTCGACATCCATGCCGCCTTTGCGTTTGCCCGTATTTCCTTTCGCAAACACCATCATTTTTCCGTCAGGAGAAAATGTCACGCAGCCATCGTTGATATTAGCAGAGTTAATTCCGTCAGGCAGTGCAGCCATTGTTGCGATATCAACATTCGCAGCACGAGAAGCTACTTTATAAATATCTGTGAATGGAGTGCCTGTGGCTTCGTAAATTTTGCCGTTTCCTCGGGAAGAAGTGAAATACAATTCGTTGTTCAAAAATACCGGTGAGTATTCTGCAGCGGGTGTGTTGATCAACTCAAGATTTTTTATTTTATAATAGCTCTTGCGTTCGTTCAATTTCTCTAAATAATTTAACCCGGCGATCTGCGCTTCAACTCTGTCTTTAAATTTTTCATCGCGTGCATTTGCCGCTAGTTCCTCCAGAGTTTTTTTGGCCTCATAATACTTACCATTGGCTTTTTGAGATTCCGCCAGGAAAAATTTGATTGAGTCCGGATTCAGACCGCGTCCTCCGGCCTTTTCATAAAACGGTTCTGCTTGCTTTACGCGATTTGATAAACGATATGACTCTGCAGTGAAGTAATTCGCTTTGCCATCATTGGGATTAGTGGCCAGTTTTTTCTTAAAGAGATCAATGGTTGTTTGGTATTTGCCTAAACGGAAAGCCTTAGTTGCTTTTTTGTCGGCGCTACAAGCAGCTAAAACAAAAACAGCGAGGACGATGTAAACCCAATGTTTCATAACTTCATTTCAAGAGGGATATAAAACTACAAAAATCAACTCACGTAGTGATGGTCTCTGAAGCAAGGTACCTTTTCAGCCATGAATTTCCTGCCGAAACAAGCCAAGCAGTATCCAGCTGTCCCTTGGTTGAGACCAAATTATTAAACGTTAAGGAGGTAGCTTTCCATGTGCCAGAACGCGACTTTTCTTTTAGCTCGGTGAGAGGAAGAAGCACAACCTCATCATTCATAAGAAAGGCGATTAAATTACGCTCGAACAACTTGAGATTAAACTGCTCGTCGATGCGTTTGATAATTCTTACAGATTCATCTATTGAACAGCCGCTTGCACCGTGATGTGATTCGTCTGCTGCAAGAATAATAAACTGATTATGACGGATATCGAATGAAGTTTTCAGCTGTTGACCGTGTGCCGCCCAGGTGCTGCAAAATTCTGTCAGCAAATCTGAGATTGCTTCAACTTCTGATTGGGTCAGTTTTCTGAAAGACTGATAAATCCAAAGCCTTGACTCAGGATGCATATCATTAAAAGGAACGAACATAATAGTGCAATTAGGCTTTAATTAAACCTTTGGCTTCAGCAATAAGTTCTGCAAGATCGCGGACTTTCACATCACCCTCACGTTCTTTATTTTTCACTCCGTCACTCATCATGGTCATGCAAAACGGACATGCAACCGCTATTGTAGTCGCACCGGTTGCGAGCGCCTCTTCGGTACGCTCTATGTTGATGTCTTTATTTCCAGGTTCAGGTTCTTTAAACATCTGCGCACCACCCGCGCCACAGCACAACCCGGTAGTTCTACACCGTTTCATTTCAATGAGGTCGGCATCAAGAGCCTCCAACACCGCTCGGGGAGCTTCATAAACATTATTCGCCCTGCCGAGGTAGCACGAATCGTGATACGTTATCTTTCTTCCTTTGAAACTTCCGCCTCCCTCAAGTGTCACTTTCCCATCCTGAATGAGTTGCTGCAAAAATTGCGAATGATGTATTACCTCATAATTACCGCCTAACTCCGGATATTCATTTTTGATAGTATTGAAACAGTGTGGACATGCGGTGACAATTTTCTTCACGCCGTAGCCATTCAGCACCTGAATGTTATTCATGGCCTGCATCTGAAACAAAAATTCATTTCCTGCTCTGCGCGCCGGATCGCCGGTACAAGCCTCTTCTGTGCCAAGCACTGCGAACTTAATTCCAACCGCATTGAGTATGCTGATGAATGCTCGCGTCACACGTTTATTTCGATCATCAAATGAGCCGGCGCATCCAACCCAAAACACAATTTCGGGCGATTCATTTTTTGCAGCCATCTCTGCCAGTGTTGGAACATTCATAGCGGTGATTTCCGATTGTTGTTGTATTAGTCTTTCGACCAATTAAAGCGATCTGATGGAGAAAATTTCCACGGCGCAAAACTTGTTTCGATATTCTGAAACATTCCATTCCACGATGCCGGCGCTCCTGATTCCTCCATCGAAACATATCGCCTTAGTTCGAGAATTATCTCTAATGGGTTGATCAATACGGGACAGGCTTCAACGCAGGCATTGCAACTCGTGCATGCATTAATTTCCTCCTTTGTTATGAAGTCGTTCAGGAGAGTTTTGCCATCGGCTAATCCTGGTCCACCGGTATCGATACTTTTTCTTACGTCCTCCATTCTGTCGCGCGTGTCCATCATAATCTTGCGCGGAGAAAGTTTTTTTCCTGTGAGATTAGCGGGACACTCTGAGGTGCACCTGCCGCATTCTGTACAAGAATATGCACCAAGCAAACTAGTCCACGCGAGGTCGTTGATATCTTTCGCGCCAAAGCGGCCAGCTTCAGCCGGTGTTGAGTTAGCATCCGGCATTCCAAGCATCAGTTTTACTTCGTTCGTTACAACGGGCATGTTGCTGATGTGCCCCTTTGGCTCAAGCTTGCTGAAATATGTATTCGGAAACGCGAGGAAAATGTGAAGATGCTTGGAGTATGTAATGTAGATGGCGAAACCTAAAATGCCGATGATGTGAAACCACCACGCGAATCTTTCTATCACGGCCAAAGTATCCGTTGGAACGTTTTGAAAGAAAGGGATTAAGAATGAGCTAAAGAATAATTTACCTGTCGCTGTGTAATGTGGATCTGACTGTTGTAAGATTTGGTCAGTGGCATTCATTGTGAAAATAGCCAGCATCAAAACGACCTCCGTTATTAAAATAATATTGGCGTCTGTCCTTGGCCACTTCGTCATTTCAGACATCCAAAATCGTTTTATTTTCAGGACGTTTCTGCGGACTAGAAAAATCACGCAAGCTGTCAAGACGGCCATGGCAAGGAATTCAAAAAAATTCATTGCCATTCGGTAAAATCCTCCAAGTGCAGGTGCAAATATCCTATGAGTTCCAACAATTCCGTCAATTATGAATTCCAAAACCTCAAGATTTATAATGAGGAAGCCAGCGTAAATAAAAAAATGAAGAATTGCCGGAATGAACCGTTTGAACATTTTCTTTTGACCAAAGGCAATCAACAGGACGTTTTTCCACCGCTCATTCTGGCGGTCATTTCTGTTAATCTGTTTGCCGAGTTTGATGTTCTTCGAGATAGTGGAAGCGCGCTTGTAGATGAAATAAATGGCAGCACCCAAAACGATAATAAAAGCTATCTGTTGAATCATGGAATGTGGACTATCCTACCGTAATCTTAATAATTCGGAATCACATTTTGCACCAAATATAAATTTATCTACTTTTGTGCCCCTTGCAATGCAGGGACACGGTGACGTAGCTCAGTTGGTAGAGCAAAGGACTGAAAATCCTTGTGTCGGGGGTTCAATTCCCTCCGTCACCACCAGAAGCCTTCCTCAGTGAAGGCTTTTTTGTTTTAGTGGTTTTCTAGGCCGCGCGGTTGTAAAAAGGTGGTTTTCAACGTCTAATCATCTACGTCGAGCGTTTCCTTCATTAATTTTTCCTCATCATCTTCATGGGTTTTGGCTCTACTTGCCGGTATCAGAAATTCGTAAAACTTGCCATTCGAATCGATCGATCTTAGCATCAGGTTACGCAAATATCCTTCAACGGGTAAAACTAAAAGTGCAACCAGCACTTGAATGAAGAAGTCTGTTACCGGGCTTTCGTTGGAAAGTTTTATAACGGAACCGATAACGGCTTGAATAAAAGTAATCAACAAAATAATCGTCAATAGCGACAGCAGCCGGCTGATGATTCTGAAGCGCGTGCTCAGTCTGAATGACAGGATCACAAGCAAGGCAAACACACTAAACTCAAGAGCATAAAACCATGATCGTTTCCAATATGGAGGAAGAACCTCGAAGGACAGGGGCTTCAATTCACTCAGTTTTCCAAAAATATTTTTTCCTTGAACCTCAAGTGTGTATTTACCCGTGGGCAGATAAGGGAAAGGAATAATATTATTTGTGCTCGACCATTCGGACCAGTCTTCTTGCATTCCTATCAGCCGATAACGATATTCAACAGCTTCGGGATTTATATAATCCGGTTGAACAACTTCGAATTTGACTGCACTGTGCTCCTGGTCCATGATTATGTCCGTGAGCTTGGCAATTTTTTTATCTTGGTTAATAATCGATTTTAAAAAGATTGGAAAATCGTTTTCAATATTTGCGACTCGATCACCGAAAAATTTGTACAACTCGTTACCTCCACTTATTAACCATAAATTGTCATTGTTTTTTTCTCCGCTTATCGAGCGAAGATCTTTGAAAACACTCAGAAGCTGGAGGTTTATTTTGTTATCTGACCCCCCGAAGGATTGCCACGCGTGGCTGTCGTGATAAATAATATTGCCGTTGAAAGCAAAATATTCCGTCGGTCTTTTCAAGGAATCAAGTTTCTCAATCGCCGATTTCTGACGATTCAAAAAATAGAAACCATCCGCATTCACAAAAACAACTTCATTGTTTACACTGGTGCCAATAGTTCTATCGGTATTACGTTGGTGAAGTTCAAGCGTTTGTTTATGGCGAATTTCGGACTCGTGGATTTCTGTACGATATACTTTATTTATTCCGCAGAACCACAATTCGTTTTGTGCTCCAGGAAAAATAAAATGAATTTGATCAACAAGATTTGAAAATACGCTGGAGTTCTCAATTATGTTTCCAGTAAACCGAAGGGATCGCACATCGTCTTCATACGTTGACACTACAACAATATTATTATTCTCCGGTGCGAAAATGTATCGAATGGGTTCTTCCAGAATTGGTCGGGAATTGAGACTCTCAATTTCAAACAATCCGCTAAGTCCCGCGGCCAGCAATCGTCCTCCCACTTCCTCTAACTGGGAAATTTTTGCATTGATGCCCGCAACCTTCTTAAAAGTATAGTGCGATGAGAGCAGAACTTTCTCAACACGTTTCACTTTTTTGTACCGAACCGATGATTTCTGGGCTTCATTACTATTGGGCTCAGGAGCAACAGCTACTGTGGGTTGTTGAACATTATTCGTTTGCTCTTCCTTCGCAGGCGTTGTCGTGGATTGTTTTTTATTTTTTCTCAAAAAACTAAACAGGCCACTTTTTTTTGATTGTGTTTTAGGTGGCACTTGTGTTTCTGTTATGGGCGGTCCTTCTTCTTTCGCAGTTTCAATCTTTGGAGTTGCTTTTTTTATTGATTGCTTTTTGATTGGCTCTTTAATTTCCACTTCATCGAAAAACACAATATCCTGATAGACGTCTAGTTTTTCTAGTTTGAATAAGCCAAGAGAAGTTCCTGCATATACGCTACCCTTGTGAGATGACACACATAAAATATTTCCCTGCAATCCTTCATAATGGTTAAATGAGCGGAGCGGAATATAAGGTGAGATTTTTGTGAAGCCGTAGTCGTGACTCACCCAAATATTTTGGTTCGCATCTGCCATCAACTGAAACACTTCATTGTCTGGCAAACCTGTGGAATAGTTGATAATTTCTTCTGTTAAACCATTAAGTGGATTTACGAAAATCACGCCCCCACGAAGTGTTCCTAATGCCAGTAGTTGTCGATTCAACCATGCGCCATTTACAATTGCATTAGCATCTACATACGATTGATCTTTTAAAGCCACCGGCCGTACGACAAGATCTTCCGTGCAGGAGTAAAGTTTATTTTCTGCTGTGCCTATAATGTAAGTGTCATCAATCCGCGAAGCGAAAACAATTTCGTCATTGAATGTAAGTTTTGACCGGGAAAGAGTGTTGCCACGCAGGTTAAAG
The DNA here is from genome assembly GCA_967728665.1 of uncultured Chryseosolibacter sp. GTDB lineage: Bacteria > Bacteroidota > Bacteroidia > Cytophagales > Cyclobacteriaceae > Chryseosolibacter. The sequence continues at coordinate 10,904 of CBQWHS010000013.1, forward strand.
ATTCCATAATCCGTGAAAACGAAAGGTGCTCCAAACAATTCAAAAAGTTTTATAAATGACTGACCTGCCGAAACTGGTTCGATAGTTTTTATTGTTTTATCCTCATTTAAAACATAAAGTTTTTCTTCGGTTAAAAAGATGACCTGCTTGTCTATAATCAGCGTTTGAAAAACATTAATGGTTGAACTGTCCGAGAGGAATTCAATTTGCTGAAAGCCATTCTCGTCTAATCCCAAATGGCCAAAACCTTTTGCTCCTGCCCAAAAGATTTCACCGGCTGGGCTGATTGTGATAGAATAAATGGGAGATGATGATGGAAGCAGATCCCAATCACGACCGTTGAATCCAAGAACTCCGGCTTTGGTTGCAAAATACATGACTCCTTTTTTATCCTGAGCCATGTCAAAGCAAAGGTGATCGAACCGTTCTTCACCTGGTGCGTAGTGCGACAAAAAATAATTTCCCGTTTGTGCGGATAAGATTAAAGACCAGCTCAAAAAGAGCGCACAAAGCGATACCTTCATATGATTGGAATGGGCGAATATCAAATTTAACTTTTAAACTTTTGATGTTCGGGTCTATGTAATATTATTATGCGATTCGACTCCAGTTGACGGAGGTTTTTCGCATCAAATCGATCTGTGTCTTGATAACACTGTTAGTGGGATTTGTAAGTTCCGGATCTTTGTCCAGAATTTCAATGGCAATTTCACGAGCTTGTTGCAAAATAACCCCATCTTTTCCAAGATCGGCGATGAGCAAATCCAAAACGCCACTTTGCTGCGTTCCCATTAAATCTCCGGGTCCTCGAAGTTGAAGATCGGTTTCCGCAATTTCAAAACCATTGTTGGTTTTTGTCATTGTTTGAATTCGGGTTTTTGAATCGGCACCTAGCTTCACCGATGTCATGAGTACACAATATGATTGCTCTGCCCCCCTGCCAACTCGACCTCTTAACTGATGAAGCTGTGACAATCCAAATCTTTCTGCGTTTTCAATCACCATCACGGAGGCGTTGGGCACATCAACACCAACTTCAATGACGGTGGTGGCAATCATGATTTTCGTTTCTCCTTTAATGAACCGTTTCATTTCAAAATCTTTTGCATCGGATTTCATTTTCCCGTGAAGAATACTGATGGCGATGTCGGGAAAGGCGCGTGAGATGCTTTCATATCCATCCATCAAATGTTTAAGGTCTAGCTTTTCAGATTCGTCAATCAAAGGGTAAACAACATAAACTTGTCTGCCAGACGCAATCTGATCACGAAGAAATTGATTCACTTGCAAACGATGAGAGTCAAATCGATGAACCGTTTTGATTGGCTTTCTTCCTGTCGGTAATTCATCAATTGTGGAAACATCCAGATCGCCGTACAACGACATGGCCAGTGTACGCGGAATTGGTGTGGCTGTCATTACCAGAACATGTGGATAGACACCTTCATTTTTCTGCCATAGTTTCGATCGCTGGGCAACGCCAAACCGATGTTGCTCATCAACGATTGCGAGCCCGAGATTGTGGAATTGAACCTCATCCTCAATCAAAGCATGCGTCCCGATTAGAATGTTAAGTCTCCCTGAGCTTAGTTGCTCGTGCAGTATCTTTCGTTGTGACTTTTTTGTTGACCCGGTAAGCAGTTCTATTTTCAGTCCGATACGGTCAGCATATTTTTTTAGATTGTTGAAATGTTGTTGCGCAAGAATTTCTGTTGGCGCCATCAATGCGCTTTGTGCTCCGTTGCCGGCAGCGAGCAACATGCAAATGAATCCGACAATAGTTTTTCCACTGCCCACATCACCTTGCAGCAAACGGTTCATCTGTTTGCCTGATTTCAAATCAGCATAGATTTCTTTGATTACTCTTTTCTGTGCATTCGTGAGAGGAAAGGGCAGATGCTCGTTATAGAATTGCGTCAACAAGGCTGCGTCTTTAAAAATTAGTCCTTTAAATTTTTCTTTTCGGACCAACTTCATTTTTAACAAGCGCAATTGAACGTAAAATAATTCTTCAAACTTCAGTCGGGCTTGGGCTTCACTTAGAATATCATTGTTCTGCGGAAAATGAATATTAATGAGCGCACTCGTTTTCGATATTAGTTTTTGTTTTTTCAAAATGCCCTCCGGTAATGTCTCCCGGATTTTTCCCTTCGTGAGTGCGAGTAGCTCTGCTATCATTTTCGAGATCGCTTTGCTATCAAGATATTTCACCCGTAATTTTTCAGTGAGCGGATAAACGGGATGAAGAGTAAGTCTTTTATCTATCGAAATCGTTTGCTGCTCGATCTCTGGATGCGCAATGCTGTAATGACTCCCATAACGAGCAGGTTTTCCAAAGACAATGTATTCGGTTCCCAGTTTTATTTTTTCCGAAGCCCAATTAATTCCTTGAAACCAAACGAGCTCAAGTTTGCCAGTTCCGTCAGTGAAATTAACAACCATTCGTTTCTTGTGTCCTGCACCGACTAACTGTTTATCGATCGCTTTCCCCTTAATCTGCACATAAGGCATTTCATCGTCTATTTCATTAATTGTATAGAAGCGCGTTCGATCTTCATAGCGAAAAGGATAATATTGAATAAGATCACCAAACGTAAAAATGTTTAATTCTTTATTCAACAGTGCTGCGCGTTGCGGCCCAACTCCTTTTAAAAATTCAATCGGGGTTTCAAAAAATGCGCGCATAATCAATGATGAGAGCAATATTCAAAATTTAGTAACACTCCACATACAACTGAATCGCGATTTGTGCTTATTTTTGCCGTCCCCACCGGTTACAATATTTTGTTAACCAATATCAAAGTGTAGTTGTTTATGAAGGTAGAAAGTAAAATTTATAAGGGAATCCAATATATCCAGCTTAATGAGCTGCCTGTTGCGCAGCAGGAGCATCTTTTAAGAACCTTACGATCTGATTATTTTATAAAGATTATGATCGATGGTAGCATCGTTGGTCAGTGTATTCAATATAAAGATTACGAACGCTGGTACGATGGAGTTTATAATCTCGATGCCGAACGTGTGAAAGAAAAACGAGTGCCAGAATTAATCGAAATCAAACCGAACCTGGCATTTAAATAGTCAATCCCACACTCCTTTTTCAGGTACAATTTCCAAAATATTTCCTTCGGGATCATTAAAATAAAATGATTTCGCTCCACCCTCCCAGGTCACTTCATCAATGATCCTGATTCCTTTATCGATCAATTCTTTTTTTGCAATTTCATAATCAGAGGAAGAGACCTCGAACGCAAAATGTTGCTGGCCTCCGCCAAAGTGTGCTGGCGGTGATGTTTTGTTTTTTGAATCATCAGGATTGAACAACAGCAGGACCGAACTACCTGCACGAAAGAAACAATGTTTGCCGGCCAGATGATGAATCAACGGTAAGGCTAGCGTACGCTCATAGAATTCTTTTGCTTGCTCTATGTCGTTTACATATAAGCATGTCTCCTTAATTTTTAGAATACTGATCACAAATCTTTCTTTTACAAATATTGTACTGGCTCCAGATGTCGTGCAAAATTTCCTGTGCAGATTCGATCTTTGTTATTCCCGCGCTCACCTGACCTATCTCTAGTTCTCCTTCATCCAGATCACCCTCAAACATTCCACGCTTGGATCTTCGCTGCCCGAGTAATTGGCTTAACTCTTCTACTGACGCTGCGTTATTTTCTGCGACCTGAACTTGTTCATAAAATTTATTCTTAATCAGTCGGACAGGAGTTAATTTTTTTAATGTTAGCACAGTATCGCCCTCCCTTGACTGGGTGATAATTTTTTTAAAATTTTCATGCGCAGAGGATTCGATACTTGCCGCAAACCGGCTACCTACCTGCACACCATCCGCGCCAAGCGCTTCTGCCGCCATCATTGCTCGCCCAGAACCAATGCCACCCGCAGCTATCAATGGAATTGAGATTGCATCGCGCACCAAAGGAATTAAAACCATAGTGGTCGTCTCCTCTCTTCCATTATGTCCTCCGGCTTCAAAACCTTCGGCTACCACCGCATCGACACCAGCAGCCTCTGCCTTAGCGGCAAACTTTACGCTGGATACCACATGGACAACGGTGATGTCATGCATTTTAAATTTGCTCGTCCAGGCCGTGGGGTTTCCTGCCGATGTAAAGACAATTTTCACGCCCTCATCAATCACCACGTTGATTAATTTTTCAATATCGGGATATAACAATGGAATGTTCACGCCAAATGGCTTCTGAGTTGCGGCCTTGCACTTCACAATATGCTCCCTCAGCACGTCCGGATACATTGATCCCGCACCGATCAGCCCGAGACCTCCAGCATTACTTACAGCAGAAGCCAACTTCCATCCACTGCACCATATCATGCCAGCCTGAACTATGGGAAAGTCAATGTTGAACAGTGAGATAATTCGATTTTCAGACAATTTCATAGGAGGCTAAACATTGTTTTTGCTAGATACAAAATTGGGGTTCGCTATGGTGTTTCCGATAAATTTTATTATTTGAAATAGTTGTCCACAAAGAATAGATTTACAATTTGCCTTATAAATTGATGTGAATCAATCAGTTAAATGTTCATATTATGTTCATGTGGATAACTGATTGAATTTGTTGATATCTTTTTCATTAAAATTTTTCACATCGTAAGTGGTTGAAAAAGAAGTTTTTATTGCCGCTTTATCATAAAAATTACATTGAACCTTTTTAACATTTTTTGGTTCTATTTTTGAAAATCGTTATCTATAAAAACACATGCGGCTTTTCCTTTTTATCCTTTTAATGTCGATCGTGACATCAGCACAGGCACAAAATGCTGAGATCATTCGGCTTGACCGCTTGCAAAAAATTCTCAACCAAAAAAACGACAATATTCTGGTTGTTAATTTCTGGGCAACGTGGTGCGCGCCCTGCGTAAAGGAACTGCCGCTATTCGAAAAGTTAAATGCTGAAAAACCCGATCATGTGAAAATTACGTTAGTATCCATGGACCTTGATTTGGATCCTAATCCTGATAAAGTTTTTAAGTTTATTGAGCGAAAAAGACTCTTGTCAGAAGTGTTTCTGCTTAACGAACCTAATGCGAATGACTGGATTGATAAAATTGATAAGCATTGGAATGGCGCGCTGCCAGCTACAATTGTAATCAATCAAAACACCGGTCAAAGAATATTTGTTGAAAAGGAACTTCACGAGGGTGACCTTGAAAAGTTGATTCAGAGAGTGCAGGGAAAATAATGGTTGTGATTCGTTAAAATGAAATTTATGAAGTATTTAAAATTGTCTTTGGTTCTGATTGGATTCGTGCTGACATCGGCTTCGATGCGGACGTTGAATTATGGTGTTGGAGATTCCGTGTCGGACTTTCGGCTTAGGAACGTTGATGGAAAATTTGTAGCTCTTTCTGACTTCAAAAAATCAAAAGGTGTCATCCTGATTTTTGACTGCAATACGTGTCCTTTTTCCCGTGCTTACAATGAGCGGATTATTGAGCTGAATAAAAAATATGCATCCCAGGGTGTACCTGTTGTCACCGTCAATTCAAACGATCCGACAATTTCAGAGGGCGATTCGTTTGAGGAAATGGTTGACATAGCCAAACGTAA
>CBQWHS010000014.1:0-16175 GCA_967728665.1 uncultured Chryseosolibacter sp.
TTTTGTGGCATCGGCAGGATCAGAATAGGTATAAATTCCAGTCACCACCGGTCTGTTAAGCTGATCGTATTTTATAAATAACCATTCATTTTTGGCATGCTGCTGGGCGTCCTGCGTCAGCACAACCCTGTCGCGTTTGTCATATACCGTATAGACCCAGCCGCCACCCGGTACTTTACTCTCCACCAATCGCTGACGATAATCATATTTATATTGAAAGGTCCACATATCGAGAAAATCCGGATCGGGGTTTCCTGAAAAATTGGCAACGCCTTCAGGCTGGATCACAAAACGAAGCTTGCCGAAGTCATCGAATATATAATAAGTATCAAGCCACTCATTTCCATTCTGAACACGTTTAAGGATTACCTGTCCAAGTTTGTCGGTATATGTCTTTACCTGCGAACCATGTTCATCGGTGGTAACATTTAGAATTAACGTATTCGCATCATAATAGGAGGCTGTTACCGGAAACTGGTTAGCATCGTCCAGCTTCCAAAGCATTACTTCATTGGCAACATTTGAACTATAGCCTAACTTAATAGTATGACCGAAGACAGGCTGCCAGTCTGTGCCTGGGGCACCTTGCTCAAGCACACGGTTGAGCGGGCTGTTCTCATAAATTTTTACTGCAAAAGGATAATCAGTAAACGCTCTTTTTCCGGTAACATTTGCAGGATCATATTGATAAAACTCCGCCTGAGTTAAAACTGCATCAGGCTTGAAATGTCCGTTCGATTCTTCGGCAACAAAGGGCAGATAATTTTTATCCGTCCGTCCGTAGGTATCGTATGTGATCGGGGTTACAACGTCCTTTTCTGTGGGACTGGCTTTTCGTTGTACTTGCTGCATCGGGCGCCCGAGACCATCGATGTACGAGTAAGTACTGGCGCGCTCATACGCATTGAGAAAATACACATCGTCATCATCCCTTATTCCTTCTTTTAATATGTCCTCAACAAGTACATAATTGTGGTCTGAAGAAGGCATGCTGTAATTTTCATCGAGCACAATAAAAAATTCCTGAATACTATTAGCATGAAAGCTGAATCCATCCTGCAGGCTTATTCCTTCGGCTGAAGCCAACTGGTATGAGTGTCCGTCATACTCTGTAACTGTAGTTTGATCAGTCACCTGTATTGTTCCGGTGAAAAGTTTGTTTACCCTGAAGGATGCAGATCCGGAAAGAAGCGGATCGCAAATTCCATTCTTTACCTGAGCCCGGAAGGTAACGTCAAGAGGAACTGATCCATCATGACTTATAACCGGTGAAATTGCCTCCGTAGTTTCAGCAATATATTCTACTTGGTTACCAGTCGTACTTGTTCGCTGCCAATTCTGAATTGCGCCTGTATGATTTCTCAATTCAAATGTTGGATAAAATGTCAGTTGTCCATTAATTACTGTTGCTGGTTTATTTTCGCTTACAAAATAAACAGCACCAGGAACAGGAGGAGCTGCGATTGTTACTTGTGCAGCAGTTGATGGGACTGAGGGACAACTGCCCAGCTTAAGCCATGCGCGATAATAATTTAACGGTTTAGAAGTAGTGAACGGAAGAAGAGCTTGCCCTGCTGATCCGGAGATTTGGACCCAGTTCAATTTATCAGTTGAGTGTTCCCAATACTGAACTGCTCCGACATCTCCTTGCAGGTTAATGTATCCAGTACCTGTGGCACATTGCTGGTCATTGGATGCTGTTGCAATGCCTCCCTCACTGGAGGTAGGCACATAATAAGAAGATGAGTAAACAGCTGAGCAGTTTGCATTTGTATTTTCAATTTTTGCATGAAAATATGTATTGGATGATACCGTAAATGAATAACTAATCCCGGTAGCTCCGTCAATGGGTATCCAGTTGGCGTTATTCGAGCTGCTTTCCCAGGTGATCTTATCGCCCCGGCTATTTTGAAGAAGCAATGTTCCGCTCGACGCTCCACATTTAATGTCAAGACTTGACGGACTTAGATAACCTGCTGCAGGACCGGATGGGCCCACATCGATACCCAGCGTATAGCCATAGCAGCCATCCTTTTTCATATTGGCGCGAAACTTTACTTTGCTTGTTTCATTTAAAGGTAGTGTGGTTTTGTGCCAGGAATTTCCACTATCAGTTGAGCGTTCCCATTCAAAAACAGTTCCATTGGAATTATTAACAGACAGGTATCCCGTTGCCAGATCACAAGTAATTGCAGCGTCATTCTGGACTTCTCCAACGATTAGCGGAGCAATCTTCGCTTCTATTGGATCTGAATAATTTATGGCACAGGTTCCATTTCTCACACCCACCCTGAACAAGGTTTCAACAGTTTCTGAATAGGGAAAAGGATTTTCCCTTGTTTCGATTGTCTGCCACACTGAAGCGCTTGTTTCCTTCTTTTGCCAATGAACAATTGACGCCCCGGTTCCTGATAACGATGCTGTAATGTTTCCCGTTAAAGTTCCACAGGAGCTCGTTGGTACAAGCGCTATTGACGCGTCTGCTTGAATAACAGTCAATACCATTGAATCATTTTTCCCATCCGAAGTTTTTGTATATGTCAATGTATAAGACCCACCCGCCAACGAAGTAAGATCAACAACATTGCCGTTAACTCCCGGACCGCTCCAGCTTCCTTCTGTGAGTGACAGGCCCCAATCAGTGAGATTTATTGACCCTTCATTTTTACAATAAGTTCGGTCAGGACCGGCATTAACCAGTTGAAGTTCAATTGGAATAATGCTCGTCGAAGAGCAGTACTGATTGTACCCGGTGACCTGGTAGGATAAATCACTTTGTGTCGGCAGTATTGCGGTCACAGTTGGACCTGTGTTGCTGATCAGTCCCGGACCAACCCATGAATAAGAAAGAGCGCCAGACGCCGTTAGCGTGACTTGCTGCCCTGGTGCGCCAGTGATGATTGTGGGTGCACTTATATTTGGTTTCGCATTCAAGATAATTGTCAAATCAAAATTTCCGGTAGGTTGGAATATTGTTGTAGCAGTAAGAGTACCATTACTTGCCCATCGCACTGTAACTGGATTTGTGTTGAGAGCCGTTCCATTCTGAAGGCTAAACGATCCCGAAAATACCCACCGTTTAAATCCAGCAGGGCCGGAAAATTGATACGTGGCCAGGTCACCAGGACATACATCGGTCGGGCCGTCAACCTGGTCGGTGGTGCTTTGTGCACTCAATGAATTGGCGCAAAAAAGGACAACGATAAGGGTGAGGAAATGAAAACACTTTAACCACATAATTCAGCCTGGATTTATTGATTATTTTTTTTCACTGCCTTTCAACTCAGCTATCTCTTTCTTTAGCTCAAGTATATAGAGGGCCAGTTCTTCAATTTTTTCCAGGAGCTTGGCATCCATTTCACTCACACTATAATTCTGTTTTTCTTTCATCTCCGGCTCGGACGAAATTCCGGGAAGGTGTCCGTGCTTGGCAATGTATTCCTGAAGTTCTTCGAGGGTCATGCGTTGATGTTCTGCCGTGAAAACATAATCCGGCCATTTTTGTGGGATTTTCACATCCACACCGGTAGCTATAATATTCCCGCCTACTGCCAATTTGTAGTTTGTTGGAACAGTGTTGTTAGCCGTTGCTATTGCCAGTGTCTGCGATATTATTGCATTATCAAAATTGAATGGTGATCCACCACCTGATGTTCTGAATTCAGTAGCTTCAATCACTCCAGCTTTAACAGCGCCGGTAACTTGTAAATCACCTCCAAACTGACTGAGTCCGTTCACGTTCAGGTTTTGAGCAATAGTTGCACTTCCATTTGTTGACAGATCATTAAGGGATAAGTTACTTGCTGTGACGATTCCATCGATGGAAAGATTTCCAGTAATCGTAGAGCTTCCGTTAATCGTGACATCACCTTGCAAGTTGCTTGCACCATTAACTGTAAGATTTTTACCAATGGTTGCATTATCAGAATTATTGATAGCGGTTGACATTAATGTTGGCGTAGAGACTTGACCTGAAATGCTCAGGTCACCAGCAACTTGTCCTGCTCCATTCACTGTTAAATTTTGTCCCACCGTTGCGTTACCGGTAGTGTTGATTTCCGTGATTGCAATATTGCCTGCTTTGAATGTGCCACTCACTTCAAGATTATTAGCCGTTGAATTTCCACCAATAGCAGCACCACCGGTCAATGTGCTTTGACCATTTACTGTAAGATCTTTCCCAACGGATACATTGTTGGACGCGCTGATATCCGAAAGCGAAATGGAGTTTGCATTTAATTGCCCGGTAACATCAAGTGTGCCGTTGATACTGGTGTTGCCAGCTGAAAGTGTTTCTGAAAAACTTCCTTGCGGTGATGATACCGATCCTGCATTTACCGATCCGGTTAGTTTAACATTTCCATTGATGTCCAGGCTCTCTGAAGGGGTTGCAACCCCGATCCCGATTTTCCCATTGGCTAAAATGTCCTTGGAAAACGTTGCGTTATCACCAAAGGTGGATAATCCGCTTGCACTGAATTGTGCAGTCTGAAAACTTGATGTGGTCAGCGACGTTGAGAATATAGAATTATCAACTTTCAGGTTTCCACCAATGTGAAGCTTCTCAGCTGGCGATGTTACACCGATGCCAACTAGTCCGTTGAACGTAGAATTTTGAAGTACATTTAATGAATTCAGCTCGGCTGTTCCGGTTTTAAGGCTTGATGAAAACAACCCGGCATTAGATTTAATGTTTCCGGAAACGTCAAGGGCTTCCGTAGGTGATGCGATTCCAATGCCAATTTTACCAGTGATCAACGCGTCTTTCGAGAACGTTACATTCTCACTGAACGTTGAAAAACCCGCATTGAGTTGATTGGTTTGTATGAATGTTGTGCTGAATTTATTGGAGTATAAATCATTTTCAATTCTTGCATTGCCATTGACATGAAGTTTTTCTGTCGGAGTAATTCCTATACCTACGGAACCGTTAAAGAGTGAGTTTTGATTGACAGTAAGTGAATTGAACAAACCCGTATTAGAATTTAACGCTTGAACACTTAAACCCTGACCTATTAAGATTCCCGATAACTTTATATTTCCAAGAACATCAAGTCGCTCTGAAGGCGTAGTAATCCCCAATCCAAGAAATCCATTGACAAATCCATTGCCAGATAAATTAAATGTTCCGGCTTTGAGCAGTGATGTTTCAATGGTTGGGGAAAGTATCGAGTTAGTAGCACGGATATTGCCGATCACTTCAAGATCATATGCGGGGGTGCGCGTACCGATACCTACGTTTCCTCTATTAGGCAACCAATTCTCCCGGTTAGTATTTGTGGTGTTCTGTGAATAGACCGAAGTAAAACTTAACGTAACAAGCAGCAAACAGAAATACTTAAAAAAGTTTTTCATAGTGTATAGGTTATAAATAATTCTTTAACAATAGCTTTTCCTCTTGTTCAATCAACAAGTGAGGATAGGCAGCAAAATATAGGTGAGCAAAAAAGACTTGAATGAAATTGATCTTGAATCCTTATTGTCTTTTGCAGACAACCATCTTCTATCCAACGTTTCGAGAATCAAACATCGTGTGGACCTTTGTTTAACACTTTCGAAATGTAATACATTTTTTCTTTCGGCAAAGGTTGTGTTTAAAATTCGCCATTAATTTTCTTTACGCATTCGTTGGCGTGAGAAAAATAGGTAGCCGGGTAACTAAGACATTCCACTGCGTTGGCCATTGACATCAGGCTTTTTACCATGTTCGAAAAACCAGTAATTGTTTTTTATTCTTTCGAACTATCTGAATCGCTACGCCATTTTGCTATTGTTCTCGGCGAATAATCCAATGTCAACAAGACGTGACAATTACCTGCGTTCTTTAATTAGGATCGTAAATAACGCCAATAAAATAATGACTTTCCAGCAGGAAAGACGCAGGCAACAAGCAGGGAAGACGCAGGCAACAAGCAGGGAAGACGCACGGAATAATCAAAAATGAACGCAAACCACTCAGGGTGTACGTGTTACGAAATTACAAACTGAGACTTATCAATGAAGATGAAACGCACAAGCTCACTTGTTTACCTTTTGTTCACCATTTAAAATTTAGTGAGCTCCAGTAGATATTTAGCAATGAACAAAGCAGAAGACTTGAAGTACGAATGACGAAGTACGAATTGGTGGAACCTCAACCTGTCTGCCTGTAATCGGAGAAACAAAGTAAATTCAAAGAGCCACGATTTCAAGACTCTACTTTTCATTGTGGAATCTCAATTGTTCAAATAAACTCTGGAGTAATAGACACTAGTTCCGATTTGCAGCTTCAGCAAATAAATTCCTGCACTTATTTCAGGTTCGACTCGAATGGTTTGATTCAACACGTCATCCATAATTTGTGAAAACAATTCTCTTCCACTCATATCAGTCAAGGAGTAACGAACGGTTTGGCGGTCATCCAGGTTGAAAGTGATAATGAAGTCATCAGTTCCTGCCGGGCTCGTTCCATATACTGCATATGGAGAATCGATTGTCAGTGGATCGGGATTGTCCGACAGAAATATCTCGATGTTATCAAGAAAAAGATCTGCGGATTTTGATCGATATACAAACGCAAGCCGCACATCACTCATACCTGCATATTTATCGAGGTTGATGAATTGTCTCGACCAGTCATCATTTGAGTTTGGATTACCCGTGAGTATGTTATCAATAATGCTCGGCTTGGAAAATAAGGTGTCCTGATAACTCATCCCGCAATCAATGGAAGCGAGCACATGTAATCCTGACCCATTAGTGTCAGAAGCCGATCTTCCTGTTTCAACTGAGATAGCTTGGGCCATCGAAAAAAACATTCCTGCAGTTTGTGCGTCCGTTAGATTTAGCCTCGGACTTACGAACCATGTGCCTGAAAGGGAATCCTCCAGGCTTTTAGCAAGAATGGCCGATGCAGAAAAATTGGTCTGCGCGAGCGTAGCCTCTCCGTTGGACGCTGGGGCCACGGCTGACCACGCGTTCCATCCTTTCTCAAAATTTTGTCGCATCGGCACAATGTCGGTGCTGTCGTTCACGATAAAATACCATGCAGCGGTGTTGTCCGAAGGGTCGATATCAAACAGTCCGTTGGGTTCAGTTAATTCATAATGCAATTCATTTTTTCCGTTTTTAAAAGTAAGATCAGAAAGTGTAAGATCTGTGGCCGCACCTGGCGTTATGTCGATTCCCGTAAATGACTTGATGAATGTTTTTCCACTGTTTAATGTGTAAGCCATTTTTACAGAGGTCAGAGATTCTCTTCCATAATTTCTTATCGTCATCACGGCATTGCCGGATGTACTGCACATCACCGGGGAAGGCTGTGCAATTCTCGCGATTGAAATGTTCTCATAATTCTCCGTCACGATTTTAAAGTTGTCGATGTACAGATTGTTTCCGGAAGAGCTCGTGCTTAGAACAGCGAGCCTCAATCCGCTTCTTCCTTTGAACTCCTTCAAATCCACAACATAATGAACCCAATCTGTATCCGACGTTGGCGTAAAGGATGTTGCCTTAATACCTGCCGTTGAAAGTGCTTTACCAGAACGTTCGAAGATCAATTTACCGGATGTATAGTCGTCAGCACATCCATCAATCACGTATAATTTTAAAGAACTGTTGTCTCCGGAACTCGCCTGTGCATACGACAAATCAAAAATCACGTAAGGACCTGTAGCATTTTCCAGCGAAAACCTGGGCGAGAACATGACAGCACTCGTCGTCGAACCGGATGCGACACCAAAACCATTAAGATAAAGTGCAGTATTGTTAGTAAGTTCTTTCGGAGCTGTGGTGACGGTCCAATTCACATTCGCGGATTGCAGCAAGCGCCATTTTTGCGGAAGCGTTATAAATGATTCTCCATAGGGCAATGTCGTTTCATACGGCGCATAGGTTTCCGTCGCAAGGTTATTGTCACTTGCTTTTCCATCGGTCTGACCGTTTACAGAAGTAACGTCTATGCTAATTGTATTTGACCCTTGTTGAAGCGCGGCAGTATTGAGCTTAATGGTCGTGGACATACCTGGCTTCAAAGGATCAAAGTTCACACTCACAGCTTTTGACTGACCATTCACTTGCATGGTGAATACGGCTTCGGTTACAGAATTGCTTCCTGCGTTAGTAACTGAAATCTCGGGAATGATTTCGCCTGCGCATCTCGAAGATGCTGTATTTACAAATGCAACAAGCGCCAGATCATTCAATACTGGTTCAGGATCTTCTGCACCGGTTGATAGACGCAAGCTTGCTCTTCGGGGACTATTTTCAATGACAGTGATCATCCTTTCACTCTGCCCTTTCGTAAACAGGTTCATGCATTCGTCATTGGTGTAATCCATATAATTTTGAAACATCGTGTGAACAGAACACGATGTCTGTGGAAAGGTTGGACAGCCACTCGTGCTATTGCCTTGGTTTGGTGTATCCTCTACATAGTCTGTTCCGGAACACGAACCGCTATCATCTGCCCAAATATGTCGGAGACCAAAAAAATGACCGACTTCATGCGTAGCACTTCTTCCTTTGTCGAAGTTTGAATCCAAACTAAAAGAACCATCATCAGCCGAACCGAACACGGTGTAGTCGATAACAACTCCATCTGTTAACCGATTATCAGTGGCGCTTTCAAGGCCTGCCAAACTCGACACGGGAAACTGCGCATAGCCCAAGAGTGATGATGAAAGATCCGTTACCCATATATTCAGATAGTCTTCCGCAGGCCAGTAGCTCTGAGATTTCAATGTTGTTTCATCCGAAGTACTCCACTGCGTTTTTGTACCCTTCACCCGATTAATTCCATTTGTTGCGTTACCTGAGGGATCACGCTTCGCTAACACAAATTGAATATTAAGCAAACCTGCCACGGCCGAAAATTCAGATGGTGTCTGTGAGGCATCACTGTTGGTTCGGGTGAAGTCTTTATTCAACACCCTGATCTGAGATTCTATTTGTGCGTCAGAGATATTTGCCCCAACTCCTATCGCCTCACCTTTATGAATAACATGAACGACAACGGGTATGATGTATGCTCCAGACCTGCTTGATTTGGAAAGCCTCTTTACCTTAGCTTCGGAAAGCCAATTTTCAAACTGGTCATCGCTTTCGCGGATCTGTGATTTGTTTTTATGCAATACCTGAACTTCGACCGTTGCGCATTTATCCTGGCTGTATACGATGGCCGAAGTAAGGTTGATAAACAGAAAAATTAACACAACACGAAGCCTGGACTTATTATCCTGCATTGGGCTTTTAATCACAGTCGAGGGCCCCGTACGAAAGTAGTGGCGTCTGTGTTCCATATTTCGTTATTGATATAATTGCTGTAGCTGTATCCACTTCGTTCGCTGACGTTGCGAGAAAACATCCCAGATTTTCTTATTTCTGCTTTCAACGATTACTGCGAGTTTGTGTCGCGAACTGTCTGCAATCGACTCTCGGCATTCCAGGTAGAAGTCACCATTGATCTCCTGAATTACTGCGCATTGATTTCGCGAAAACTTCAACGGCTTTTTCCAGAAAAGCGGATCATATAACATTCGAATGCGCGTGTAGTCCCTCTGTTGCCCATAAGACAAATTAAAAATCGCAAGGATAAAAAGGATGTTGATTGCAAACACTTTCATAGTGGTTTGACGATGTGAGTTAGCGCTAAGTTTAATAGGAATTTCAACAAATAGATGAACGCGGGAAATGTGTCGAGATTATGCGAATTTTGACATTTTTCACGGGTATAGCCAATGTGTAACATATTGTTTCGCAATCGATTTCCCGTTGTTCGTTATTAATTCCAGAAAGATTTATGGAAAGTTAACCGGCTTGCATCTTCTTGATAAACCATTCCTATTATGGCAGAAATCACTCAAACCTCATCAGGTAGAAACGAGGGGAAAATCCGCGCTAAGCGTATGTCTACAAAGATCGACATGACTCCCCTGGTAGATCTTGCGTTTCTCTTATTGACGTTTTTTATCCTCACGTCAACCTTCACCAATTTCAGGACGATGCAATTGGACATGCCAGAAAAAGTTGATCCTGGTAAGCAGCAGCCCGTGTCCGAAAAAAACATTTTAAATCTCGTGCTGGATAAGAACGACAAAGTGTTTTGGTGGAAAGGACTGACTGCCGCAGCGAACGAGACAAATTATTCAAGCACAGGACTGCGTAAACTTTTGCTCGAACAATTTGACGCCAATAGAAAATTAGTTGTTTTGATTAAGGCTAAGGATGAATCGCGATATCAAAATATGATCGATGTGCTGGATGAGATCAGCATAACAAAAATTGAACGCTACGCTATTGTCGATTTTACAGACGATGACCAATCAATTATTACAGGAGCCGGGCAATAAACGTACCTCCCGAAAAGTAAAAGGTGAAAAGTAAAAAGAGAATGGAACGAGTTTAACTCACTAGTTTTACATTGATAAGATTCGGTTGACTGGCGAGGTCTTTTATGGTGGTCTTTGAAAGTACCTTTAAAGTCTCATCACGAACCTTACTAAAGATCGCTTTTATCTTGCAGGTTTCTTCGTTGTCACAGCGCCCGCACGAGGAATAGAAGTTCAATGAAACACAAGGAAGCATCGCGACAGCGCCATCAATTTCACGGATTACCTCGAGTATGCTTACTTTTTTAGGATCACGGTTTAAATAATAACCTCCGAATTTTCCTTGCTTGCTGGCGAGAATGCCGGCAACTTTCAAGTCAGCCAGAATCGCTTCCAGAAACTTCTTAGGAATATTTTCTCCATCTGCAATTTCTTTGATAGTAATCAGTGAATCAGGGGGCTGACTCACGATATATTTTAAAGCATGCAGGGCGTATTGACATTTCTTCGAAAGCATAGGTGATAACTAAACACTAAACGAATTTAAAACATTCCCGGTACATGACGAAACTGACAATCACAAGTGAAAATCTCCATATCAAATGATGTTGAAGATCTTTTCTGAGGAAGGCAATCAGCGGTTTCACATGTCAAGCGGCCATGAAAAATTACCGGTCTTTTAGCCGTACCACGAACTTCAACCCCGACCATGTCTCGTCCACTGCACATACCTTTACGTCTACAAGACCCTTCTCTAATCCAAAATCGCGAATGATGTTTTCATCAAGATTACTTTCAATCTTGGATGATTTCTTTGGCCATGAGACCCAAAGCATTCCATCTTTTTTAAGGTTCTTCATCGCCTTCATGAACTCAAGCTTAAAGGTTTTCTGATCCTTAACAAACAAATGGATGAAATCAAGCTCCGCTGATGCGCGCGATTTAACGTCCATATTCTCGGGAAGTGGAGCAAGCCAGTTAAAGTATTCTTTCGGGGCGTTAACGATAAAAATTTTTGAGCCTTGTTTAATACCAAGTTTTTTTACCAGTGGGGTCGAGGAGTATGCCATCGTGATTTAGCTTTTCAATTGGGCAAATTAAAAATACGAAGGCTGGTGAATAAAATCGCAATTGACCTGCGTGTGAATTCAGGGGGTAATCGTGTTAAATAAAAAATGCCACCCTAAATTGGATGGCATTTCTTTGAAAACCTGGCAACGATTAGTTACCGTTTTTCATCTTATCCATTTCTTTATCGAAAGTTTCTTTGAACTTCTCGTAATCATAGTCAATTTTCAAACGCTCATCTTTAGAAAGACGTTCGTTGTACTTCGCTACTAACTCATCAGCAGAAAGCTCAATGGCTATGTAAGTTTTGTACGTACCATCCGAAGTCTTCATTAGTTTTTCGCAAAGTGTTCTCACACCAGATAATGTCTGGTCTACAATCTCACGATTCAAACTTTCAAAACGCTCCTCAACGCCTTCCTTGTTATTCATTTCACGAGAGTTCACATAATTGTCTGTAACAGTTTTTACAGTAGTCTGGATAGACTGTGCAAGTTCATTGCGAGCATTTGTCAATGCCTTCTTCTTTGAAGTCACCTGGTCCATACTTTCACCAATAGAATTCGCACGGAAAAACTTGTTAGTCGTGAAGTAATCAGTACCAGAACATGGAACAACCACTTCGGTTTCACCTTTTACAGCAGGTGTCTTTTCTTTGCTTTTACAGCCTACAATGAATGCAGTGGCGAGAGCAAATAACAAAAAGGAATACGTGAACTTTTTCATATCTAGTTTTGAGTTTGGTTATATTATACAATTTAGAGACCAATTTTTGCCGCTTCAAATCATTGAATTTGCACATTATTGAAGCACTGTATTCAACAATTCATTCATTCGTTCTTTTTCCAGCGTATCAAGGGCTTTATTATAAGCATCGATGCTGGACTTGTCATAATCGAGGCCGTAACCTTTAACGCGATCGAGGGTTGTCGCGTAAATTTCCTTTCCTTCTTTGGTTGCCATCACTTTGATTACGCTGGTGAGGTAAGTAATATAAATGCTTCCTGACACTGAGCCTTTTTCAGAGTCGGCTTTTACATCAAACCACAAGTCTGCCACGTCTTTATTATCCGTGAATTCAAAGCCATTATTCGCAAGGAGATTTTTAAGCTTATTCGTGATTTGCAAATTACTCTTCAAGCTGCCCAAACTTTTCTCGTCAGCAGTGAGAAATACCACAGGCCGTTGCACCTTCATATTCACCTGTGCTCTCGGCACATTGAATGTTTTGGAGACAACATTAAAAATTTGTGACGTGCTAGTTCCACTCAACGCTTCAATATTCACTTTGATGACCAATGTTTGCTCAAGATCTTTTGATCCGATCTTATTCAGAAGAATCTTAGCCTGGCCACTTTCATCCGTTTTGTATTCCGGATAAACATCGCCAGCTCCTTTTTCAAAAGAAGCAAACAAGGGAAGACTGCTGGCTGTCCTATTCAGATCTTTAAATATCGCTTGTGCAGTAACGGTCTGTTGTGTTTGGTTTACGCGCCTGTTCAACGCAATCTCTGTTGGATTCACTTTAATCTGAATTTTGTCGAGGATACTTTGGATACCTGCATAAATTGTATTCACCAAAAGCATTTCCTGATTGTCAAGGGTAACGCGGATCGGCTCGCCTAAATATTTTTCAATGCTTCTGAATGCCTGGAAATACAAACTGACGGCCTGCAAACGCTCATTCACTTTTTCAGCTTGCCTGGCTTTCGTCAGGTAATCAGTTGCCAGTATGGTCGCATTGCGTTTTTGCTCTTCCTTAATCTGTCGATATCTCCCAATTGAAAGCCTGTAATAAACCCAGTAATTGGTTGCATCTTCCCATGCATCTACAAGTTCAAACTCCTGGATATCATCTGCCGCTGTCGTCTGGATGATTTGCTGATACTGTTCTTGCAATTTCTTATCAACCTCTGCGAAACTTAACACCGATGTGCTCGACACATTCACTTTAATTTCAGATATCAGGTCATCCAATGCACTTTTCTTAGCGCTTTGAATGTAATTGTTCGAACCATCTTTAATGCTGTGTCCAATCCCCGTATAGTATCCATCCTGAAACGGTTGGGTCTTTAGCCAATTAGGTTTTAATGACTCCGGATCAGGAAGCTGAACCTTGGGGCTGCAAGCAGAAATGATCAATAAAAGCGCTAGAAATCGCCTCACCATTATCAGATTAGGGTTTGAACTTCGACATATTCACATCCCGTGCCAAAGTATTGACAAATTTAACTTGTTGGCGCTCCATAATAACAGGGTTGTATTAAAATTTTTAACTTTAAATAAAATCAATCCTGGATTTACCTAACCTTCGGCCCAAATGATGAACACTTTCTCCCTTTTGTTGATCACCCAATTGTTTTTGGCCACAGGTATTGAAGACTATTTTCGGATGTTCCCTCATAAACCCGAAAATTTTTCGGCAGTGAAAGAAGACGAACACACACGCATAAAAATCGATGAGAAGAATGCATACTTAATGATCTCCTATGACGATGCAGATTACAGTTTCGAATATGGAGGCGAGATAGAATTCACATACTTCGTAAAGGAAGACAAACAAAAGATCTTCGGCTACAGCGAATTTTTTGATGGTCCCAGTAGCTCATCTTCAGAAACAAAATTTTACACGTACACAAATCAACAGTGGAGAGAAATTTCTCCATTGCCAGATCTGAAGCTTGAAGATTTTTCAAATTCAGAATTGGTTGAGAAAGTTGGAACTGAATATTACATCCGCTATCAATTGCCTCAACATGGAACTGACATCATAGCAAGTGTTTATCCGGTTGGAGAGAACAATACGCCGTTCGATTATTCTTCTTATTCTGAATTCATAAACGGATTACCTCCACTGACCTTATCCTTTCAAAAGAAATCGGGACAATTTGTCGTAAAAAAATAGAACAAACTACACTTCGCGTTGAACTGTTATCCTGCAACTTCATCTGCAACAGTTTTCTCTCTTCTTGTTCCTCTATACAACTCATACTCTAACAGTCGACAATCCAGTTTCGCGGAGTAAAACTCAATTCGTCGGGAGGCTTTCAATCCAATTTTCTTTGCGAGGTCAAGGTTGCCGGTGTAGATATAACCCGTGTATCCCGAACATTTCTTTTTCAAAAAATCACCGATTCTCGAATAGGTTTCCTCCAACGCCGACACCTCCCCTAATCGTTGTCCATACTCGGGATTAAAGAAAATAACGCCCTCTTCGGAAGGAACAACTGTCTCTTCGAAATCACATAAGTCAAAGTCAATGTATTGTTCAACACCGGCGATGCCGGCGTTCACTTTAGAAACATGAATAGCATCTTTACTGATGTCAGTGGCGATGACTTTGCAAACGGGCTCTGTGATCTGGTCATTTATTTTTTTTAGTTCAGATTCATACCAACTCTGCTCAAAACCCTTTACGTGCATAAAAGAATAATTTGTGCGATAAAGTCCAGGCCTCCTGTTTGTCGCCAGCATCAACGCTTCGATGGCCAGCGTGCCTGATCCACACATCGGATTGACGAAGGGAGATTTGCGATCCCACTTCGTTGCCATGATCGTTGCCGCGGCAAGCGCTTCCAGCATGGGCGCTTTGCCAGGAATCTTCCGATATCCATGTTTTGCTAATGTCTCTCCTGAAGTATCAAGAAAAACTTCAGCCTCATTCTCCTTCCAATATAAATGAATAACGGCCTTGTCAAGTTCTGGTCCGGAGTTTGGCCGCGCTCCCGTCTCTTTTCTGATTCTATCAACAATTGCGTCTTTAACTTTCACATTCACGAACAGTGAATTATTCACTGTAATGGTATCCACTGTGCTCGTGACTGAAAAGTAAGTGTCGTTGTTCAAAAGATTTTCCCACGAAAGTGAATTGACAATTTTATAAACCTGTTCGGGATTGTCGGCGCGGAAAGTTTTTAACGAATAATGTACTTGACTGGCACAACGAAGATTAAGATTCAGAACGATACAATCTCGTAGTGTACCCATCAACTCAACGCCAGTTGCAAAAACTCGAACTGGGTTGAAGCCAAGTTCCATAATTTCTTTTTGAAGATATGGGGAAAGTCGTTTATTACACGTTACAATTATTCTGCTTTCTTTCGTTGTTGTCACTGGATTACTTGTTTGCTGTTTGTTTTTGTTCGTGCTGATTTTCTCAATCCATTACCATGGATATCTCTTTCAAATCAAAAGTCTTCTCTTCTTGATCATTAATAACAATTAACCTTCCTGATGGATCGATTCCTTTTATTGTGCCGTTCCATTCATTTCCGTCAGAAACAAATCTTGTTGTTTGATCTTTTCGATACAACTGTGTTAAATATTCTTGTTGTAATTCATCTTGTTGACCCGATCGTAGTTTCAGATAATATTTCTCAAGTGTCTCAAGCAAATCCTTAAACACCGCCGGCAGTTGAAATGTTTTTTGGGTAAGAAGGTTTAATGACGTTGCACGAGACGTAGGCATGTTGAGTTGATTTACATTTAAGCCAATGCCGATCACCGTAAAACCAATGCTTGAACCTTGCACCTGGTTTTCAATCAGTATACCCGAGATCTTCTTATTCTCAACAATAATATCGTTAGGCCATTTTATAAAACAAGGTTTGTCTGAATACCGCTCAACCAAATCCCTGACAGCCAATGACGCTGCAATCGTCAGAAAAAATTGTTTCTGAATTGACAAAAAAGTAGGCTTAAGAATAACGGAAAATGTGAGATTAACGCCCTGTGCGGATTCCCATGTGTTGCCTCTTTGCCCTCTTCCGGCAGTTTGATTATTTGTAATGATTGTCGTGC
>CBQWHS010000015.1:0-15934 GCA_967728665.1 uncultured Chryseosolibacter sp.
CGCTTGCACTCCGATCTCCTTAAATTTTCCATTTTCATTTTTATAAAGTTTGTGGCGGGTAAATGTTGGAGACAGCTGCTTTTGACGAACCATTTCTGTTAGTGGAAGATCAAACGAATCAGGTCGGTTGGTAATGTAGACATCGAGATCATTATCGTTGTCCATATCAAAAAAAGAGGCATGAATAGAATAGCTTGGTTCTTCAAGTCCGTATTCTTTTGCTTGCTCTTTAAAGGTGAGATTTCCCTGATTGATGAAGAGCAGATTGTTTCGCTGCATTTCGGAATCATGATATCCTCCTTTACAAACATAAATATCCAGCAGACCATCGCTGTTAATATCAACCATGGTTACGCCATTGTTCCATTTTCCATTTCCTGCCACGCCAGCTTTTTCACTGATGTCTTCAAATTTCAGGTTTCCTTTGTTTAAATAAAGTTTGTTGGGCACTTCATTGCCAGTGAAATAAATGTCAGGCAAGCCGTCATTATTAACATCACCGATTGCTACACCGCCACCATTATACACGTAAGCAAAGAAGTCGAAGAAGTTCTCATAATTTTCTTCAACGACGTTTTTGAAAGCGATACCTGTTTGGTCGGACCGAATTCTTTTGAAAATAGAAGAGGTGGTGAGAGAGGAGCGTTCTTTGTTGTTTGAATTACAACTAGATAACAGGGTTATAATTAGCAGGAGAGATATGAGGGTATAACGGACTGCACTGGCGGAGTGGAGTGTTGAATTAGTATTACTATTCTTTAAGATTGTTCTTTTGTGATTTGACATATTTTATATAACCGTTTAGCGTAATCTTAGCGTCTTCAATTAGATCGATGCCTTTTTTTAAACTGACTTCGTCGATAAATTTTAAATCGTAACAGGAAATGAGATGGTCTTTAAGTTCATAAGTCGAAGCGTGAGATATCATATACACCGACCTCTCATCTTCCTGCAATGTTTTTCACATCCTTCTCTCCACCCAAGAGCTTCGAATACTTCTTCCAAACTGCGTGCGCCACATTGCGTCCCAATGTTAGTCCTTCAATATTATCAGCTTGAATATGATATCCGCCGAGAACACGAGATAAGCCAGCCATGTTTGCTGTTTCCGTAAATGTTGGAAATTTTAGAATCACTGTGTCGCCAATGTTTTCAGGTTCAGTCAAACTACCGGGAATAAGTTTTACTTCTTCACCAAATTGATCGTTGCCAGTAAATAATTTTAATGTTTCAGCGCAAGCGCCACTCACGCAACTGTGCCCGGATACATAACTTGGAAATGGAGGGCACAAAAATGTTTCTGGCGAGTATGGCCTCCAATCCTGGCCGTTCATCGTTATCATTCCTTTTAGTGGACCACCCCAACCTTTGATCGTTTTGTTTTTATATTGTGCGTGAACTAAGGCATAAGGACGAGCGAAATCATAATGCATCTTTGTATCCCATGCAGCTATGAATGCATCCATCGCTGCGGCCTCAACGAGAAAATACATTTTTACATCATCGTCCAGTGTGTGATTGTCACGAACAGAAATGTCCTGTGCAAAAATAAACCAGTGCCCGGCTTGTTGTACGGACTTTGGACCATCGCGCATAAATTCAACAAGCGCTTTTTGTTCATTCGTGAGAGACGCTTGCATTTCAACAACGTCTTTCACCTGGTCCATGAGTTCCTGTGTTCCGATTATGGGAGGAGGTCCAGGCCGAAATTGATCAGCGGCATCAAGCATCAGTGGTTTCACTTTGTTCCAATGTGGAGTGAGGCATTGAGGAGCAAACTGTCCACCATTACCATCAGAGAAATATTTCGGTTGCCATCGACTTAAGTCTTTAAGTTCATCTGCTGAATTCACCGGAATATAGTTTGTGTAGTCGGCGTAAGGTGTGGCTGTCGCATTGGCCATTGTTCCATTTTGATTCGCCCCGTCGTTTAAGCGCGCTTCGATCATTGACTTGGCGGCAAGGTTTCCAATCCCAACAGGTGTTGTCGGATCGAGTGAAGTATCGTCAGGATTGAGATTGAATTCGATCATTTTTTGTCTGAGCAGAAGCGTGTCCGCGAAAAAAAATTCTTTCATGGCGCGATAAGCTGCATAGCTGATGGCGATCTCTTTGTTTCTCAGTGTCCGTTCAACCGTTGGCCTTCTGCTTACATCGTTTAAATATAACGGAGTCGCATTTTCATCGTACCGCGTCCATGCATCGAAAACGGCAGTCCATGTCAGACCTAAAATTCTTGAAGTAACAGTTGGCCGTGGTTTGAATCTTTCTGTGTCGTTAGCGGTGCACTCAAGCGTGATTGTGGCCCATTGATATGCGAGATTTTTTTCGCCCCGAGTTTCAACATCCTTCGTTGCATCGGTTACGTGACTGCACGAAAGAATCAACGTGCAGACCAAGAAGATATAATGGGTTAGATTTTTCATGGTAGAGATCGATACAGCCTAATTCTCTCACGAATTTTGCGAAGTGGCATATGATTAAAGATACGGATTTTTGATGCAGGTTTTGCGGCCGGCATATAAAAACAAAGGGCCGGAATATCCTGCCCTTTGTGATTCGATCGATCAAGTTTTAAACGGGATGGATCATCATTTTTAAATTATCAATTATTGCAAACACCGTTCGGATATCCACAATTTTGATCATAGCCTCCAACGGTCCTGTCGATTTGTGCCTGAGGAATTGGTCTGTGGACATGGAAGTCCTGAATGTTGACCGCTCCAAGAGGATTGTATGCTTTTACATATTGAACCAGTTTTCCAGTGCGTGTCAGGTCAAACCATCTCGCTTGTTCTGCATCCATTTCGAGGGCGCGCTCCAGCAAAATTCGATCGATGGTTACATCTGTTGGAAGGATCTGCATTGCCGCAACTTTGCCGGGCTTTGCCGCGCGTGTGCGAACAACGTTAATATCCGCTGCAGCTCCCGCTGGATTATTCTGCTTAAATCGAGCCTCCGCTCTCAGCAGATATGCATCAGCCAGACGCATAACGAACCAATCTCTTGAACCGCGTTCCCACTGAATGGTAGGTCGGCGTGGATCAAAGAATTTCGCGATCGTTGGAAACAATCTCTCATTGTAGAAGAATGGATCTTTCGGATAATAGTTAGCATCAGAAGTTGGCAATGAGCTGGCCGCATAAGAAGCCTGTTTCTGTGTGATCACGGTGTAGCGCACTTTCAGTTTTTCATCAGCTAACCATTTTGCATCCTGGCCAGGGCCGGGTACATAAAGGGCAGTGTCTCCCAACGCAAATCTTGCTTTTCCAATGTCAGCAGAAGTAACAAGTGTTCCATCAGCTTTCTTCGCACCTTTATCAACATGGATCTGTTTCCACTTCGGAATTCCGTTTCCAGAAGTACGGTTATCGTTGCAATACCAAACATGCTTGTACGTGTCTTCATAACGTTGATCGTTAACTCTGGCAGCGGCCCACACGTTGACCATGTAATCCGTTGGCCTGAAGCGTTTGAAAGGACGACCGTTGGCGATATCTCGGATCATCCCAGCTTGCACGTCATACTCCATGCCGAAATACAAGTGTCCACGATTTCCAGTACCAGTGTCACCACCATTCAAAATCAGATCAGTTGAATATTGCACTGCCCAGATAACTTCACTGTTTACCTGTTTGTCCTGATCCCACAGTACTTTGTGAGATGGCACCAGTGCAAAGTTGTACTTGGTCAACACTTCGGTGAGGTTGCTTTCGGCATTTGCAAAATCAGTTGCTGAGCCAAATGATTTATATCCTCTCGTGAGATACACTTTTCCAAGAAGGAATTGTGCAGCAGCTTTTGTTGCGCGACCGTAGTTAGGTTGAGTAGCAGGAAGGTTTGCAATCGCAAAGTCGAGATCAGGAATGATCGCGTCTGAGTAGATTGTGGCCTCCGGGGTTTTATTAGCGGTGACTTGCGGTTCGATAGTTTCCGTCAAGCTTAAATGAACATCACCCCAGGTTTGCACGAGATAGAAGTAATAATATGCGCGAAGAAATTTGGCTTCCGCCTGGCGAATTAACTTCGTTGCATCCGACATATCGGTTACTGCGGTAGAACGATCTAGCACAGCATTTGCCTGGTTGATGCCTTTGTAAAGGTTAGTCCATTGCTCAAGTAAAATGCCGGCGCTTGCGTTAAGACCGTTGTCATAATAATTAAACGATTTCCAGCCGCCATCTGCACCGTTAGTATGTGTGTCAGTTCCGAATACTGACATCATGTATGCACGCTCATCGCTGTGTATTTCTCTTAGAAAGGAATACGTTGCATCGACGGCGTCTTCGAGACCAGCTGCAGTGGTATAGTAAGTTGAAGCAGACACCCCGGACACTAAAGGTTCGTCCAGATAGTCTTTGCATGATTGGGTAGTAAGCGCAACAAGCGCGAACACCATGAATATTGCTTTAATTTTTGTATTTGTTTTCATGATCATTCAGGTGTTTAAGGTTAAAAAGTTACTTGAACTCCACCCAAAAACATTTTGGTCGAAGGTATTTGACCCGACGTTACGTTGCCCGCAGCTTCAGGATCAAACAATTTATAGTTCGACCACACTTTTGGATTTTGAGCCGAAACATATACCCGAAGTTTACTCATGGCGAGTTTGCTCGAAATACTTGACGGCAATGTGTAGCCAAGCGTTACGTTCCTGAGTTTCACATAGCCACCATCCATGTACTGCAGCGAAGAACCATACGTAATATTCTCCTGGTTTTTATTCGGACGTGGATATGAGTTTGTTGGATTATCAATTGTCCAGTAGTCAACCTTGATGTTGTTGTAACGAGCTTGCATAGTAGCCTGGTCATTGCTCAAGGAACTGCGTATCATGAAACCAAGGCGGTAGTAAAAGAAGAATGAAAGATCAACACCCTTAAATTCCAGCTTGTTGTTTAAACCTCCATATGCTTGCGGCACATCATTGCCAAGAACTTTACGGTCATTTGTGCCATCGATCGCTCCGTCTCCATTCAAATCTGCTACGTGAATCTCGCCAGGAAATTGTCCATAGACAGCGGCCTGATCTTTTTCTGATGCCTGCCATATTCCAAGTTTCTGATAATCGTAGAACACACGTACTGGTTGTCCAATAAACCACCCGCTTCCTACGTCATTAATTTTCTCACCGTTAGGACCTCTTTGAGCTAAGTCAACGATCTTTTCTTTCAAACTTCCAAGATTGAATTCCGCTGTCCACTTCAATCCATTTGGCTTGTCGAGAATAGTTGTATTCAATGTTACTTCAAATCCTTGTGTTTCAGTTCCACCGATATTTTGGAGAATAGAAGCATAGCCGGAAGTAGGAGGAAGTTGGCGATTCAACAATAATGAAACACCTGTACTAGTGTGGTATACATCAAAATAACCGTTCAATCTTCCGTTGAACAGTCCAAAGTCGATGCCCGCATCGAATGATTCTGAATACTCCCATCCCAAATTAGGGCTTTGGATTTGATCCAAACGGAATCCTTTTGCATCCACATCATTCCAGTCATACAAAGCTTGTGCAAGTGTACCCTGAGTACCATATGGTCTTACTGCAGTGTTACCAACTTTTCCATATGAAACTCTAAGTTTCAATTCGCTCACAGGTGTGATGCCAGCCATGAAGGGTTCGTCTTTTATTCTCCATCCTGCTGAAACACCAGGGAACGCAGCCCATTTATGACCTGGCGCAAGTCTGGAAGATCCATCCCAACGCATACTTGCCTGGAGCAAATACTTACCACGATAAGAATAATTTACGCGACCCATATAAGAAAGCAGGCTGTATCGGGAATAACCTGTTCCATAAGAGGTGACAGTACCGAGGCCAAGATTATTATAGGAAGCCGATTCGTAAGGAAGGTTTGCCGCGCCTAAGGTAGTAATGGTAAAAGTCTGACGGGCGGCACTTTGAAGAAACGTTGCGCCGAAATCATGTTCTCCAACTTTCTTATTATACGTCAACAGGTTTTCCATTGTGTATCCAAACTGATCGCCTCTTTCGGTTGATCCTGCAGGTGTTCCGTTTTTCCGGGTGTTGGTATAACTGCCTTCAAAAACACCGCGCAAATAGGTGTAATAGTCAATACCAAAAAGAAATTTATACTTCAATCCTTTTATTATTTCGGCATCAACAAATGCTGAAGAAAATATCCGGTTTACTTTAGTTACATCAATACGTTTACCGGGAACCAATTCACTTAATGGGTTTGAGCGAATACCATCAGAAATCGGAAGGAAAATAATTTTTCCATCAGCATCATAAGGAAGTCCGAGTGGTGATTGGTTAACCGCCTCAGCCACTACCGAACCTGAACCATTATTGGTGATGTTATTTGAGAACAGTGAAGAAACGCCAACTTTGAATCTTGAACCAATTTTGTGGTCGGCATTGAATCGGCCAGTATAACGTGTGTTATCTGTGCCTGCTAATATTCCTTTCTCATTAAAGCGGCTAAAGCCCACAAACACATAAGTCTTTTCCGATCCTCCCGACATACTTACCTGGTTGTTGAGCTGAGAACCTTTGCCATAGATCAGATCTTGCCAATCCGTGGAAAGCCCGTTGTTAACTGAGTTTAACTCAACGGCATCGTTAAAGACCGCAGCATCGGCTGGAATAGTTGAGCCAACATCTCCCCAGGCTGCCCTACCAGACTGGCCCTTTGCATCGAGCCTATTGGCTTCCCTCTTAAGGGCGGCAAACTCTGCTCCGTTCATCATTGGCACCATACGGAAAGCTTCTGTTTGACCATATGAACTTGAAACATTCACGGTAGTTTTTCCAGGTGTTCCGCGTTTGGTTGTTACCAAGATAACTCCGTTGGATCCACGCGATCCGTAAACAGCTTGCGATGCCGCATCCTTCAATACCTCAACCGAAGCAATATCGGCAGGGTTAAAATCTGAAATCGTTGAGGTTCCGGCAGTCATCGGAATTCCGTCAATTACAAATAACGGATCGTTAGACGCTGTGAGCGATCTCCGTCCACGAATTGTAATTGAAGGTGACGAACCCGGGCGGCCACCGCTTTGCAAAATGTCAACACCAGCAACCTGACCTTTCAAGGCATCCATCGCATTTCCTGTCGGAATTTTTGCAATGGCTTCGCCTGAAACGGTTGAGATGGAACTGGTCACATCTCGTTTTTCCTGCGTTCCATATCCAACAACAACAACTTCTGTCAATTGCTGAATATCCGGAACAAGGGTGACGTTGATTGTCGATTGCGAATTTACGGGAACCTCCTGTGGGGTATATCCGATAAATGAAAAGACAAGAATTCCGTCTCGATCATTTGCACTGATATTCAATGCGTAAACGCCATCCGCATCTGTGGTTGCTCCATTGGAGGATCCCTTCAGGATTACGTTTACACCAGGCATTCCGACTCCAGCATCATCCGTTACTTTTCCGGTAACCCGAGTTTGTTGAAAACTCGCATGCCGGTAACCAATGTCTGGGTCGGTAAAAACATTAAAATCTGTTTTGGAAAAGCCCGGAAGGGTAGAAATCATCAGGGCGATCCAAAGACTCATGGGTATTAGTCTTTTCATACAAAAAGGTTTAGTAGTTAACCATTGAGACGAGAAAACAACCGATTGCACCTTACTGTGCAATCGTTGTTTTTTAAGGATGTGTTAATGTGCGAAATAGAAAATCCTCGATTGTATGCTCGAAAATGGACTTTTCACATTCCTGGAAGTTGTAAATGCCCTTTACAGCCAGAGCAAAGGGTGCCGTATAGGTAGGTTGCGGATTACCTCATCATTTTTTGGGTAATGATCTAGTGACCTCCATTTGTTAAACCAATCAGGATTTTTAAACGCAATCGCACCAAACAATAGAAAGGGCTGGGCAATTGGCCATTCATTCCAGTACATAACATCGTGTTTGAACTTCCATTTCGATTTATCGGCAACAAATGGGAACATGAATTCAATTCCGCGCTTAACTTCTTTGTGATCATTCGTTTCAAACTGCCACAGACTCTCTTCCTGATGTGAAAGAACCTGGCAGATTGTTGCCATCGCATCAAGATTGAAGAGCGAATATCCGTAGGGTTTTGTTCGTGCAAGTTCACGCGGAAAACTTCCGTCTGTTGCCATTTGATTCGGCAACAAAATTTTCTTAAAGCGATTGGCACAAAAAGTTTGAAGCGCAGTATCACCGGCGAATTTTGCAAATGCAGAAACCTGCATCACCCAGCAAGTGCCGTGATTGTTTTGCGCCTCCATTTCCGCAATTCCATACGGATGGGAAGTCAGCCATGCGAGGTAATCCGAAAACCAATTTTTGATTGATGTCAGCAATGCCTGATCAACTACGCGAGAGTTTTGCATTACCAATAACCCCTGAGCAACTTCCATCAAGTGGATGGTATCGATCACTCCAATACCTCTTCCAGTTGCGCGTCCTTGAATTGCCTGAGCGAATAATAATGACGGATTCATTCGCGTTGCAGAATCCACAAACCAGGCACGGGCGTGCTCAAAGGCAAGGGAAACAAATTTATCATCGCCGGTGATAAGGTAGGCTGAAGCCAATGCGCCGACGATCTTGCTAAATCGGATAAGCGCGTGACGATGCGCAACAAAATTATCCGGATTTGTTTCGCCATCGTGTTGAATGTATGGCCCGCCAGGGTTCGCAGGATCGGGCCACCAGTAATCTCCTTCAGAATGAAAATCGTGTTTCGTTCCTGCACTTCGTGGTGATAAAAACGAAGTGATCGTAACTGGCTTTTCTTTTATCGCCCAGGACGCTTCCTGCATTGTTCCCTTCTTCAGAATCGAAAATGCTTTTTTCTTAAAATCAGTTTGGGCAATTGAACTGTGGTCAACGCAAAGTATGATCAACAATGCGCAAATGAAACCAGTTTGCTTTATTCCTTTGGCTGCCATTTCATCATTTAACTACCGAAACAAAACCACTCCGAGGCTCCAGCGTGAATGAGAAGCTCTTGCCTGTTTGTTTTATCTCCGTTTTTTCAAACGATCCGATTTCTTTTCCATCGGTAAGAATTGTGATGATACTTTTTCCTTTGATAAATGGCAGCGAAAAAGAAATCTGCTGAGGAGCGCTTTGTCCGTTTATTCCACCGATATACCAGTCTTTCCCTCTTCTTCTTGCCACTACTAAATACTGTCCGGGAACGCCGGTGACAAATTTAGTTTCATCCCAAACCGTTGGCACTTCACGCAAGTAGCTCTTCACATTATCCGGTAACTTCTTATACGAATTCATATTGTCGGCGAAATGAAACGCGCCGGATTCAAACACAAGGGATAATGCCAACTCATGTCCTGGTGTGGTTTGTCGTTTGGCTTCACGCTTGTTTGTAAATGTCACTGGTGTGTAATCCATCGAGCCCACTACATTTCGTGTGAATGGAAGGATCGTGTTGTGTTCCGGTGCCCGGTCACAAAACTCCTGACGCCCGGCGCCCTCCGCACCTTTCACCGATTCCATGGAAACAAGATTCGGATATGTTCGTTCCCAACCGCGAGGCAGCGTTGAGCCGTGAAAATTTACCATGATCTTATTATCGACACCTTCTTTTAAAATATCCATGTATCGTTTGACAACAGGTTGCTTATCACTGTCGAAGAAATCAACTTTTACACCTTTTACTCCGAGCGCACTTATCTTCTGAAATTCTTTTTTTCGTGTTTCCGGAAAGGCCATAAGATTCGCCATGCTCACGGTATCTTTTTCTCTGCCCATTCCGGAATGATACCAGAGTACAATTCCTACATTTTTGGATTTTGCATAATCCACTAATTCCTTCATCGTGCCACCGGTCATCTCTGGCCATCCGGCATCAATCAAGGTATATTCCCAATGCATGTCGGCAGTAAAATCGATATAATCTTTTTGAATATTAAAATCCTTAGCACTACTTCCTTGTGACCACCAGCTCCAGCTCGACCTTCCCGGTTTAATCCACGAAAGATCATTGATGACAGAAGGAGGATTCAGGTTTGCAATGAGATTACTTTCCACGATTGTCCCCAAAGTTTTTCCAACAATCACAGCGCGCCACGGAGTGAGCCAGGGTAATGTTGAAACTGGTTCTGGATCGGCATCGCTCGTTGCTTCTTCTTTCTCGGGAAATCGAATGGTGAAAGTTCCGTTCAACGCCTTGTCTTCAAGATGTGTACCCGCATATGTTTCGTTGAGGGCAGCTTCGCTGATCAGCATCCATACATTGTTAACATTAAACAAAGCCGGAAATGCCCACCCTGCAGGATTTGGTGAAGGAGTTCCGATAGCAATTCCATTTTCATAAAACGCCTCGTAGCAGGGTTTTTTTCTGACGTTGAGGTCATAAGGTTGGATCCATGCTTTTGCACTGCGCGGAACTGAAAAGCCGGATTTTTCACTCGTAATTTTGTGAAAGGTGTTGTCCGATTGTGTAAAGTGATAGCGATATGCCATGCCATCATTGTAAGCACGAAAGATTACATTGATTTTTTCTTTATTGGAATTTTCTAAAGTGAGAACAAGCTCATTTGCATTGTTGACGATCTGCACTTTTTTCCCAACCGCCAGGGAATATTTTTCATTGATAACATTCGTTGACTTCGAGATAAACGAAAGACCATCGGAGAAATCCTTATCATCCAGAACAATCCCGAGTGGCGAAGATTCCAATGCTACATTTTTTTCAACAGCAACAGAATAGGAGAGTTTTCCATCAAGATGAATTTTTACGATAAGTTTTTTATCCGGAGAGGACAAAAGCCAATCGTTGCCTTGAAGAGCGCTTGAAGTAATTGAGTAGAGTAGAAGCGCCAGAAAGAAAATAGAACGTGTAAACTTCATAATTTATAGTTTGAGAGTATTTAGAACCATCGATGTATTAACAGGATGTACAATTTGGGGTTGGAGAAAATAAAATGAGACGCCGATGCGCCTCATTTTTTCATTTATCGAAAGTCTTTATTTCATTTTTGCAAAATCACTCGCATATGAACTTATTTCTGCAGGAGTCAATTGATTGACTCCTCCATGAATGATCACTCGATAACGAAAAGTTGTTTGCTCGCCTTTCTTCAACGTGAAATTCAATTCCTCTTTTCCATTACTAAAGACTTTTCGACCCAGAGGATTTGCTGCAAACAATCCGTATCCGCGAGCATGCCAATACGTTGGATAGCCAACGTTTTTAGGATGATCAATCATCACGATAGAAATATTTTCTCCATCCTTCTTTCCATTCAATGCTGCCCATGTTCCACTCGTTCCCCAGACTGCATCGCCCTTTACACCCTGGTCGTTTACATATTCTCCGGTAACACCTTCATTATCCATTTTGGACACTGTGGTGGCAATGCCAGAAGCGTCAACAAATTTCGTAGCTTCCTTGGAAGGTTGTTCCAACTGCCGGGCCACACGCAATCCCAGCATTCCGTCTTTGACATCTTTAAAGACAACCTGATCTGCTTTCGCCACGAGATTGGAAGTCCTGTCTATAATAAGGTCATCACCTTTTTTCGAAAAATTGAAACTTGTTTTTTCTTCTATCAAAACATCGCCATTCATATTCACCCAATTGCTGGAGGTTTCAAGAGTAGCGTTGCCTCCTTTGCTTTTTTGAGAGAGAATTTTTTGATGTTTGATTGAACCATACTTTGGCTTTTTTTCACTCGAAATAGCAGTGCTGTTATTCCAAAAATCCAGGTCGTTAACACTTTCATAGTTTAGCCACAAGCCAACATGATGTGGATGATCTGTTCGTTCGCCTGCGCGCGGCGCGATCGGATAGCCGCGTGTAATTGTATTTCCGCTAAATGTTTTAATAGGAAACAGTACAGGTTTTTCCGTGGAATCGAAATAACAATATGCTGTTACCAATTTTCCACCATAGAGAACTTCTATTTTTTTGTTCTGCGGTTTATCAACCAGCGTAAATCCCTTCTGTGCGAATATGGCAGTGCAAAAAAGACATAGTATTCCCGTAAGGGCTGTCCTTAAAAATTTCATGACTAAATATTTCGATTAAAGATTGAATGCTTTGTTTCCGGCCATTACTTCCTGGCGAGCTTCATCAAATGTTACTTTCGTTCCCGTACGTGCGGCTGCATTTGCCATGATACAGGCAATAGCATGTGAATATCCAGCTTCAACCGGAGCGTTGGTTTCTTTCCTTTCGCGAACACATTGCATCCAGTTGCGCATATGATTTGAAGTCAAAGCATCGCCACCAGTGTTTGCAGCTGTTTCGACTTTCTCGTCTACTTTCTTAAGGTTCAATTCCGGAAGGAGATTCGCTTCCATGCCCATCGCTTTCGCGTGCTTTTCTTGCAGACCGCCACCAGGTGTTACCATGTTGGTATTCAAATTCATTTCGCCACCGTTAGAGTAATAAATTTCTTTCGGACGATCTTCACCATTGTGCATACGTGAACCGAAAGTAACCTGAAAACCAGAGTTTGGATCATTCTCAGGTCCATATTCAAATACAGCCGTGATCGTATCCCAATTTTGACGACCATCTTTCCAAACGTAAATTCCTCCATTGGCAACGCAGCTGCGTGGGTGTTTCAAGCCGGAGAACCAATGCACCGTATCGATTTGGTGACTCATCCACTGACCAGGTAGGCCAGAAGAATATGGCCAGAACAAACGGAACTCAAGATGCTTACGCGGATCGAATGCTTCGAAAGGACGGTTCAACAAGAAACGTTTCCAATCTGTATCCTCTTCGCGCAATTTTGCAACGAGTTCTTTTCTCCTCCATCGGCCAGGTTGGTTCACGTTCCAGGTAAGCTCCACCATCGTGATAGGGCCAAATTTTCCTTCTTTCACAAACTTTGCAGCTTCGTGATAATTTGTGCCGCTTCTTCGCTGTGAACCGATTTGAATTATTTTCTTCGAATCTTTAATTGCCTTCAACGCTGCGCGCGCATCTTCCATCGTTTCCGCAAAAGGTTTTTCAATGTATGCATCACAATTTCCTTTTACAGCTTCGATGCCATGCAATGCATGTTGAAAGTCAGCCGTGCTGATGATCACAGCGTCAACTTCTTTCGAACCATACAATTCATCATTGTTACGGAATGTTTTAACATCGTGTCCGAATTTTTCTTTCAACACTGACTGACCTTCTTCACGACGAAGTTTCCAGATATCAGAAACTCCAACGATATCAAAGTTTAACTCTTTATAGTGATTGAGAAAGCTTGGCAACAGTGAGGCTCTAAAACGGTCAGAAAAACCAACTACGCCAACACGAACACGATCAGCGCTTCCCATAATACGGGCGTAGCTCTTCGCACTAAATGCAGAAGCACCCACATATGTGCCGAGGGCGGCTAAAGTGGATTTCTGAATGAATTTTCTCCTTGACGTTTTCATAATCAGATCAGTTTGTTTAGGTTTTATATTCCGATAATACAATTAGTTTGCCGCATTTCCTGTTAACAGTCCGCTAGTGGTACAGATTCATGTTATTCGGAAGACTGATTCTATGATCTTAATCAAGATGATAGAACTTCTGTCTCCTAAAATGACAGGAATTCTCAGGCTGACCCTGACAAACGAGCAAGCAAAAAAGTAGCAGAAAAAAAATTAACGTCTGGCGAGTGCCTTGATGTCTTTCACTTCTAACACAGAAGTTTCATAGCCTTTTGTCACTGTATTGATCATCGCCAAACCGATTTCACGAAGGGTGCTGATATATTTTGGAAACGTGGTTTTTAAGATCGGTACAAGCCAGCCAACATACTTGTATAATTTGAGCGTGTTTTTTAATCCGGGTGTTGGCTGAATAAATCCTGGACGAAACATATATGCTCTTTTGAATGGAAGCTTTAGCAAGTCGTTTTCAGTTTTGCCTTTCACTCTTGCCCACATGCTTCCCGTTTCGGTGCTGTCTGTGCCAGCGCCAGACACATAGCAAAATATTAATTCCGGATTTTGTTTGAGCAACGTGTTGGCAACATGGAGCGTGAGATCGTATGTGATTTTTTTATATTCAGGCTCTTTCATTCCAACGGAAGAAATTCCAAGACAAAAAAAGCATGCGTTATATCCTTTCAGTTTGCTTTCGATAGCAGACAGGTCATGAAAGTTTTGATGGATAACTTCTTCAAGTTTCGCGTGAGTGTATCCGCCCGGCTTGCGATTGATCACTAAAATTTTTTCGACATCCGGATGCTGAAGACATTCGTGAAGAACTCCTTCACCAACCATTCCAGTTGCTCCCGTGATAACCGCGCGGACTTTCATTTGAGTTGTTTTTTTTGTGAGACGGAAGTTAGTGGAAAATTATTTTATGTTCATGAAAGAGATTTGGCTTCAAAGACGCCTTAGGGGCAGAAGTCTAATGAAAAGTCTTTTGCTCCGAGGTTACTGTAATGCATGCTGTGATTTTGTAATTGGTCGAAAATCGATACGCACAATTTTCCGTGGATAAGACCTAGAGTCATGATCCTTGGCATTGTCGGACTATTCAAGTTAATTAGGAAAAATAATTGTCGCTTCGCCCCACAAAGATCACTTAACACAGTATACTTTTTATTTCATTCTATGGACCTGCATGCGGTTTGCACCATGACTTTGCAATCGTTGTCTTATCTATTTTTCTCAGGCAGCAAGGTTCGCCTCAATCTAAACCTGTTGATGCACCTAACAGCCAGACTGGCGAGTAGATTTGTTACCGAACGCTCGTTGGACGTTGAAAATTTTACTTCCGTTTTTTTCGTTGCGACTTCTTTTCAATTGCAGTAGTTTTACTGCTTATGAATTTTGAAAACCTCCGACATTCTCTTGAAGGTGAGTTGTTCACAGATGAAACTATGCGCAGACTTTATGCTACCGATGCATCTGCGTATAGAGAAATACCTGTTGCAGTTGCTATTCCAAAATCAGAAGACGATATTCTCAAGCTGATTCGTTTTGCGAAAGCAAACCGGACGTCTCTCATTCCGCGCACGGCCGGAACTTCATTAGCAGGCCAGGTTGTAGGTGCCGGTATTGTTGTCGATGTTTCAAAACATTTTTCAAAAATTCTAGAAGTAAACACAGATGAACGTTGGGCGATTGTTCAGCCGGGTATTGTTCGTGACGATCTCAATCAACATCTGAAACAATTTGGTTTTTATTTCGCTCCGGAAACTTCGACTGCAAATCGCGCGATGATTGGAGGAATGATTGGAAACAATTCATGCGGATCTAATTCCATCGTTTATGGAAGCACAAGAGAACATTTGCTTGAAGTCGAAGCATTTCTTTCTGACGGAAGTAAAATTGTTTTTAATGAGTTGACAGAAGAACAATTTCGCTCGAAGCTGATGTCAGCTGTTCCGCTTGAAAATTCAATTTATAATCACATAAACTCGGTCTTGTCAAATGCCGACAATGTTCGGGAGATAGAAAAAGAATTTCCAAAGAAAAGTATTCAACGAAGAAATACGGGATACGCACTTGACATGCTTGCGCGGATGAAACCGTTCGACACAGCTGGAAGCGCTTTTAATTTTTGCAGTTTGATTGCAGGCTCCGAAGGAACGCTAGCATTTGTAACGAAAGCTAAAATTCGACTGACGCCACTGGAGCCACCTCACAAAATTCTTGTTTGTATCCATTGTCACAGTATTGATGAATCGCTTCACGCGAATTTAGTCGCTGTCAAATACAATCCTTCTGCTGTCGAGCTGATGGATAACTATGTTTTTGAGGCTACCAAACGAAATATCGGCCAGATTGAAAATCGTTTTTTCATTGAAGGAGATCCTCAGGCAATCCTGGTGGCTGAGTTAACAAGGTCCACTCCAGAGGATGCAAAAATCGATGCGCTTAAATTGATTGCCGACTTGAAAGCACAAGGCTTGGGCTATTCATATCCGACAGTGACAGGCGATGACATTAAAAAAGTTTGGAACCTGCGTAAAGCAGGACTCGGGCTTCTCTCGAATGTACCGGGAGATAAAAAGC